>JBGPHP010000043.1:0-17743 GCA_041484445.1 Gemmatimonadota bacterium | reverse complement strand
CGCCCCTCGGGCGGCGTCGCGCTCCCGGGACCGGTCGCAGAGGAGCAGGCGGTGGCCGTGCTGGTCGTGGACGACGAGCCGGGGATCCGCCAGGCCACCGCCCGGTTCCTGAACCGCAGCGGGATGCAGGTGCGCGCCGTGAGTGACGGCGCCGAAGCGCTCCGCGCCCTCCGCGCGCAGAGCTTCGACGTGATCCTTTGTGATGTCCGAATGCCGGGCATGAACGGCCGCGATTTCCTGATCCGGCTGCGGGAGCAGGCTCCGGAGCTCATTTCCACCCTCATCTTCGCGACCGGGGATACGCTCGACGCCGACACCGCGGCCCTGCTGGCGGACGCCGGCGCGCCGTCGCTCGTGAAGCCGTTCGATTTCGATGCGTTGGAGCGCCTGGTGCGGGACGTCGCGTCGCGCGCGTCACGTCCGCCCGACGTCTGAGCGCGGTCAGCGCGGGTGCAGCAGCAGATCGAGGCCGGAGCGTCCGGCGCTCAGGGCGTCCGGCGTCATCGTGAACCGCTGCGGCGAGGCGGCCAAACCCACGCTCCCGAGCGAGGCATCGTCCACCGTCAGCTCGTAGTCCCCCGCTTTGACACCCATCAGATAGAACGTGCCGTCGGAGAACGAGGCAAAGCGCCGGCGCGCCCCCGTGCGACGGTCGGCCAGTACGAGCAGCAGGGCTCCCATCGGCTCGCGGGTCCCGCTGATCACGCGCCACACCCGGCCCTCGATGACGCCAGCCGCCACGATCGGCACATCCAGCGTGCGGAAGCGATTGGGGTTGGGGATGAGGGTCGCCATCGCGAACGCGGGCACGAGCAGCGGTGAATCGATACTGAGCGAATCCACCAGCACGTCCACCGGCTCGAACGGCATCAGGTCCCACACGCGGAATGCGCCGCTCGAGTCGGACACGACCGGCTGCGAGCCGACGATCACCCGCACGCCCGGCACCGGCGGCTCACCCGGGTCGTGGCGGCCGTTCTGGTTCTGGTCGAGGAAGACGCGGCCCGCGACGCCGGCGCGCTCGATCGAAGGACCGGGCGCCACCGCCAGCCGCCCGCCGGCGCGATCCCACAGCACCGAGCCCTGCACCAGCTGCGACATCGTCGCCGGCGCCCCGGCCGCCGCACTCATCGTGGTGAACGATCGCACCGCCGAGAGGTACGTGTTCAACGTGACCTGGATCAGCGGTCCGCGGTTTCCCCGCTGCCACACGACTCCGGTCTCGAGACTCACGCCACCCCACAACGGGCGCGACGCGTACACCGCCACTTGGGTGAGCTTCGGGGCGCCGGACAGCACCTGGGACTCGAGGCTGGTGCGGAAGAAGGTGGATCCCAGGACAGGTCCCAACCGCGGCTGTGGCAGCACGAACACGCTCACGCCCACGAACGGCTGAGTGACGGCGCTGCTGCCGGCGCCATCCGCAGCCTGGCGCTCGATGCGCGCATACGGCATCAGCCGAGCGTCTCCAGTCTGCATCGACGCCCCAAGCCGGGCACGGGTCGTCGTCCCCGTGAGGCCGCGGGTCTGGTCGAGACTGCCCTCGAAGTAGAAGAGTCCGTAGCGCGGCAGCGGCCGGAGGAACGCCGACAGCGCCCACGCCGACCGCTGGCCGGCGACGGTCACGATCGGCGCCGCGGGTCGCGTGTCGAACGCCGCCGCCTCGGCACTCACCCGCAGGTCGAGCGACGGCTCGAACAGGACCGCGCCCCGCACCAGGGCGTTGCCGACCCCGGCGAGCTCGAGCGCCCAGTCGTTGGTCGGATTCGCCGTTACCTGCGCATAGGGATGCCACAGGTCGGCGAGGCTGTCGCGCCAGAATCGATCGGCTCCACCCTGCAGCGTGACACGCGAGGTCAATCCGTAACGCAGGTCGAGGTTGCCGCTCGCGCGGCAGCGCGCGTCGCGACAGGCGCCACCCGACAGACCGTATTCGAACTGCCGCGCCGGCAGCAAATCGCTCAACACCCGATACGTGCGACCGAATTGCCGCACGTCGCCGAGCGGCCCATAGGCGATGAAATCCACCGGGTTCTCGCCGTAGCGCACGGGGAGGTCGAATCCGTACTGTCCGGCGGCGTCGGTCGTGTCGACGGCGATGAGCTGGCCGGCCTGATAGGCCTCCACCGACCATCCCGGCTGCAGCTTCCCGAGGTACTGACTGGTGCCCAGCAGCGTGGGACGCAGGAACGGAGCATTCGTGAGCGCCACACCGCGCACCTCGCGCACGCGCGGGCCGGTCGTGAAGCCGTCGCCCAGGCGGAGCTGCTTCAGCCAGCGATGGTTCTCCCACACCCCGGTCCACGAGGCGTCGCCGCGCACCACCCCGGCGTCCGCCCGGCCCACGCTCTGGGCGCCTATCGCCAGCGAGCCGCCGAATGCATCGGTGCCGAGCTCGAAGGCGTACGACCCGGCCCCGACCGGCTGGCCGCCCGGCGCGAACAGCGAGTAGTCGAGCACCAACCCGTCCCACCCCTGACGTTCGAGCCCGAGACGGAGATCGGCCGGCGCCCGGTCCCGGCGGCGCGCCAGCGCTTCGTGGGCCGCTTCGCGCCGCAGCCGTTGGCCGATCGGCAGCATGGCGGCATCCATGACCGTGGCGGTGAGGTCCGACCAATCCACCACGATCGTGGTGCCCAGCAGGTCGCCGAGCCGCTCGGCGCCGACGTAGAGCTCCCCGTCCTTGAAGAGTCGGAAGTCCGGCTCGAGTCGCACACGCCGGTCGCCGAACGACATGGTGTCCCGTCCCGCGGCGACCTGCAGGCGGCGCGGTCCCGGCGGCAGCGAGGCCTCGAGCACGCCGTCCGGCGAGAGGCGGTAGCGAGCCTCGGCGAGGGTCAAGAGCTGGGCCAGCGGCAGCAGCGCTTCGGTCCGCACGCGATATGCCTGCACCGTGGTGGACGCGAGGTCGCCGATGCGCAGCTCGATGAGGACGGGCGTCGCCAGAGAATCGATCGTTCCGGCGTTGAACGGCGCGACCGTATCCGGCAGGCTGCTCTCGACGGGCGGCGCGACCCGAGCAGGCGGAGGCGGCTCCGGTGCCCGCGGCGTCACCGGCGCCGCCTCCACCACGGGGCGTGTGGACGGCGGATCGAGAACGGGCTGGATCGCCCGCGCCACCGGCGTCACGCGCCGCGCCCAGGCGAGTGGCCGGGACGCGGACACGATCGGTGCGCGCGGCAGCGTCCCCTGCATCCGCTGTGACGGGGCCCCGCGCAGCGACAGCCCGCTCAGGCCGAGCAACGATCCCAGCGCGGCGAGCGCCGCGAGCCGGCGCCGCGTGAGCGGGCCCAGGCGATGCGGCGTCACCGCGTCACCTCGACCGAATCGCGCACGATGGGACTCCGCAGCAGCACCTCCGGCTGCAGGTCCTCCCGCTCCGTCGTGATCTCGAGCCGCAGCCGATAGCCGTCGGCCGGGACGGCGCCGATGCTCACCGCCCAGCGCGGCTCATTGGCGTAGAACACGGTCACCGGCACGTGGAAGGTGCCCACGACCCGGCCGTTCGGCGCTACCACGGTGCCATGCACGGTCCCGAGATAAGCGGCGTTCCCCTGACGCTCGATCCGCGCATGGACGACGACCGAATCACCCTGCCGGACCGCCTGCAATCCCGAAACGGCGATCCCGGTCCGCACCACGCCCTTGCGATAGTGCAATCCGATCACCGTCCGGACTTGCAGCGTGAGTCCCACCTTGATGTTGCCCGTATCGCTCACGCCCGCGACCGGCAGCTGTCCGGCCTTGGCCGTGAACGCCAGTCGGGCCCAGTACTCGCCGTCCGGGAGATTCGCCGGAGGCGTGGCGAGCAGCCGTACCACCTGCTGTTCCTGCGGGCCGACGGTGAGGCGACGCGGGAACGCCTGCAGCCAGGCCGATGCGGACGGCTGAGTCGAGTCCGGGTGATCGACAGTGACCAGCGTGAGCTGGCCGGTGGAGTCGGTCGCCGTGTAGCCGTAAAAAACCGAGACCGACACTTCCACGGGCTCGGTCCCCGGATTGAGCAGGGTGACCGCTCCACTGCGGGTGCCCTGGGACATGAACACCGCGTGGGGCGCGATCATCACGCCCTGAGCGCGGAGCGTGCCGCCCACTCCGAGCGCCACGGCGACGATCCATGCTGGTCGGCTCATGGGCCGGCTCATGGGAAGTACACGACGGTGAGGGTGACCGTGCCGGTGTAGCTGCCGGCGCGCTGAGCAGCGATGGGGTTGGCGCTGCCGCCCAGAAACACCGACGCCCGCGACGAATTGTTATTCAGCCGGGCCACATAGGGGACCCTCGGGTCGAAGCCGACCTGACTCGCCACCGAGCGCGTCGCCGAGAACCCGCCGTCGTTGCCGCCGAAGCTCACCGGCATCGTCGCCCCGGCAGGTCCATTCAGCACCGCCGGAAGCGTGAAGATCAACTGGACCTGGGCATTGCGCGTCGCACGAATGTCGAGCTGCCCGCTGTTCAGCGGATCGGAGCGCAATACCGTGCGGCGCACGCCGGGAAAGACTGTCCCGAACACCAACGAGCGGACCGAGGTCACTCGAATCGCCCGCTGCGCCGACAGGGGCGACAGCGCCGTGAGCAGCGCCAGCCCACCCAGCAGGGGAGCGCGACTCCACCAACGCACGCGCCGGCAGAGGTCGGAATCGACCCCTGCCAGCGCTGAGCCCGTCAGGCTCCCCATACGACCAGGTATGCGGATCGGCTTAGTACGTAACCTGAAGGGTGACTGTCCCCGTGTAGGTACCCGCCGCCTGGTTCACGGCCGGAGTCACGGTGCCGCCCAGGAACACGAACAACGCGCCGGTGCCGCTGAGGTTGGTGGCCGCGCCGCTCGCCACCGGGAACGACGTCGCGCTGGCAGCGGCGTTCGTGGTGTTGTAGCCGGCGATGAAAGACACCGGGAGATTGGTCGACGGCGCCAGCACCAGATTGGTCGGCACGGAGGTGAACGCCAGGTTCACCGGAGACGTCGCCTGGCCGGTCACGTCGAACCGCCCGGCACCGGCGGTCGTCAGCGTGATGGTCTTGTTGACGCCCGGGAATACGTTCCCGAACGACATGTTGACCGCCCCGACAACGTTGATCGGCTGCTGGACCACGGCGGTGGCCGTGATGCTCCCGGAATTCGACTGTGCCGCGGCGGCCGTCGCGATACCCGCGACCAACGCGACCAGGGCCAGCGATGACTGCATCAACTTGCTCATGATCGTCCTGTCCTCTCCCATGGGGGTGTCCTGTGACCTTCACATTCCAGCCGGGCGCTGCCCGGCCCGACCGCCTGCCGAGGCAAGCGGTATGCCCTACTGTAGGACTCCCCCTACAAGCTGTATTGTTTTTTGACAGTTACGGCCAAGCAGAACATAGCGATCACGTTGCTAAACAACAACTTGCCATGGAAGTTCGGAAGGCAGAAATCACCCGGACATTGGTCACGATCCGGGCGGTCTTGCTGCTATTTAGCGTTTTATGGATTCTGGCAGAATGCGGACTTCAGGCCAGTCTGCAAGACACCCCAAGAGATCCTAGGGTAAGCCGAGCCGCTCCTTCAAGGCGGGCGGCATGAGGGGAACGGCGTGTCGGATCGGCACAGAGAGGGCAAACCCTGGTGCCTGGGGGAGGCCGGCACGGTGGATCGAGATCACTTCGCCGTTGGAGTTGAAGACGGGACTGCCGGAGGACCCGCCTACCGTCATGCCATCGAACTGAATCACGTCCTCCGTCACGCGCGAGATGATGCCAGCGGTCATGGAGGTGCGCACCACCAACGAGCGGAGGTGGGCGAAACCCGATCCCGCGGGATAGCCGATGAGGGCCGCCGGCTCCCCCTGACGGGACTTCGTGCCGCCCCAATCGATGCTGGCCAGATACGGCCCCTGGTAGCCCCGGATCTTGATGAGCGCAATGTCCCGGTCCTGAGAGGTGGCGACGACATCGGCGTACCGCGAGATCGACTGGTCCGCCATGGTCACCCACGTCGTGTCCGGCTGGGGGAAGCCGCTATCGGTCACCACGTGCCAGTTGGTGAGCATGTAGCCGTCGGCCGTGATCACGAACCCGGTGCCGTTGTAGAGACTCCTGCCGAAGCTCACCGTGATGAGCCCCACAGCCGCCTGATTCTGCTGGGCGATAGCCGCGAAGTCCGTACCGCGGATCGCCCGCATGCGGGCATCCAGACTGGCGGCCTGGACTTCGGTCGCGGCCATCTGCCGCCGCAGGCTGTCGATCGTTCCCGATGAAGGCGCGCTGCGCTGCGCCTGGGTCAGCTGGTCGCGCAGCCGCTCCAGCTCCCGTTGCGACGCCTGCCGCTGGGTCTCGCCGGTCGCGAGCTGCTGGCCGAGCGCTCCTTGCGCGCGCGTCAGCGCCTCCCGCAACTCGTTGGTCCGGGCCTGGGCCGATTCGAGCTGCGTCCGGAGACTGTCCACGGTCGCCGCCGGGGCCGCCTCGGCGCGAGCGGAATCGAGGGCCTGGCGCAGCCGGTCCGCGTCCGCTTTCGCCGAATCCTCCGCCGTCCGTCGCTCCACTTCGGTCTGCTGCACCTGCTGCGACAGCAGCCAGTAGACTCCGTAGACGCCGCCCGCGAGCAACAGTACAACCACCGTGATGACAGCGGCGAGCCAGCGGAACTTGCGCCGCGAGTCCTTCCCGACTTCATCGGCGACCGCTCGGAAGAAGGCCGTGGAGCCGCGGCCGCCCCGGCGCCGCTCCTCGCGGGCCTGAGCCAGGGCATTGTTGATGAGTCCCATCACCGTGTGCTGGCCCATGCCCTGCGCCACGGGCGGGCGCACGGCGGCCTTCATCGGACCCGTGCCGATCCCCTCCACGACGAGGATCGGCCCCCCGGGGCCGAGCGTGATCCGATCGCCGATCCGCACCGGCATCGGTTCGCCGATCTTGTCGCCGTTCAGGAACGTGCCGTTCTTGCTCCCGACGTCCCGCAACGACAGGCCCCCGCTGGGCCCGACGCTCAGCTCGGCATGGACGCGCGAGACGATCCCCTCGCTGCCTTCTACGGCGCGGACCTCGCACTCCTTCCCGCGGCCGATGCGGATGCGGGTCCCCTGGGCTTGGAATCGCTTCCCTGTTGCGGTCGCGATCAGGGTGATGCCGTAGGGACGGGACTCGGGGATCCGCAACGCGGGACCCGACGCGGCTGGCGGAACGGGCACCTGCGCGGCGACCGGTGGCACGGCGTCTTCGAACACCGGGTGCTCGGCCAGTGTCGCCTCGGCCACCCCGCCGAGCGAGACCACCAGCAGGCGCGGTCCCGTTTCTCCCAGACGCACCTCGTCTCCCACCGCGAGGGGCGCCTCACCTTGGACGCGTCGGCCGTTCAGATAGGTCCCGTTGCGGCTGCCGAGGTCGACGAGCCGCCAAGCCTCTCCCGTCTGGCGCAGCTCAGCGTGCCGCGTCGAAACGACCCGAGCATCGTCGCCAGTGAACGGGATTGTCGCGGACGCATCACGTCCGAGCTGCACGACGGCGTCGTGCAGCTCGAGGGTGCGACCGGTTGCCATCAGCTGGATCTTGATGTGCGGCATTGCGGCAACGGCGCGGGGCTCAGGAGGGCAGGTCGGGTGGCTCTTCTCGGCGTTCGCCGGGCATCCGCCGGGCGTCGTCGCGCCGGTCCAGGCCCGTGCGGCGATCCACACCCCCGCGCCGCTCCGGGGGAACCGCGTGGCTTGCGTTACGACGCTCGGCGCGGCCGCGCCGATCGACCCCTGAACGCCGGTCCATCAGAGCGCGACGCTCCGGAGTCCGGCGCCGCTCTCGACGGGTGTGGGGCACCGAAGCTGACACGCCGCCTAACCTACACCCCTGGTTCGCCGTGGCTAGGGCGCACCCGCTATCTTCACCCGCGCGTGGATAACCTCGCTCATGCGGTCGTCGGAGCCGCCCTGGGCCGCGCGGTGGCCGGCCGGAAGGTCCCGGCCGCCGGCTGGATCGGGGCCGTCGTCGCCAACGCCCCCGATTGGACCGAGTTATTCCTCGGGTTCCGGCCATTTCGCGGGGCCCTCGCCTACTACACGTACCACCGCGGCGTCACCCACTCCTTCCTCGGCGCCGCCGTCGAGACGGTGGCGATCACCGGCGCGCTTTGGGGATTGTTCACCTTCCTGCATCGCCGGTGGGGCATCCAACCGGTCTCGCCCGGCACCCTCCTGACCGTAGTCGCCGTCACGGTCTGTAGTCATCTGTATATGGACTGGCAGGGCTCCTACGGCGTGCGGCCCTGGCTCCCGTGGTGCGCCCGCTGGTATTACGCCGACTGGGTGGCGATTGCCGACCCGATGTTCTGGCTGATCCCCCTCGTGGGCCTCGCCTGGGGAGCGGAGCGGCATTGGCGTGACCTGGTGCCGTTCGTGTTGTTGGCCGGATTGATCCTTTTCGCTGACCTGATGGCCACCACAGCGTCTGCCTGGTTGCGGTGGTCGTGCGTGACCCTCGTGACGCTCGGGGCCGTCGGGTGGGTCCGGCACTGGTACGGCGTGGCGGCGCGCCGCCAGGTGGCCGCGCTATCGCTCGCGCTGCTGGCCGCATACGCGGGTGCGCAGGCGGTGGCAAGCGGAGCGGCCAAGGGCGCGGTGCAGCGCGCGGCCGTAGCGCGCTTCGGTGCAGACGCGAGCTGGGCGGCGTTGACCCGCGTCGGTACGCCATTCGAGTGGGAGCCGATCTACGCGTCGCGCGACACCGTCGCCGGCCGGGATTGGACGCTGCCTCGCCACCTCGACGACCCGCAGGTCCAACGGGCGCTGCGGGAGACGGTGGGCGGCCGCGCGCTCTCCGCGTTCGCCCGCTTCCTCGCCGCCGAGGTGGACTCGGGTCCTCACGGCGCACTGGTGACGCTGCGCGACACGCGCTACGCGCGCACCGGGATGGCGGGATGGGCCGTGGTGACGGTCCCGTTACCCCCTTCCCCGCGCCCCACGGGGGCGGCGCGTTAGATTCGTCGCTCGTGATACCTCCCCCCGACACACCGTCCGTCGACCTGCTGAACGGCATCACGCCAGCCCTCGAGCCGGACTTTCGGCTCGACAACCTGGTGGAGTTGTCGCGCGAGCGGGCGCTGTACCGGGCATGGGACCGCCGCCTCAAGCGCAGCGTGGCCCTGCGGGTGCACCTCATCCCGGACTCGCCGGGCCGCGCCTGGTTCCTGCGGGAAAACGAGACGCTGGCGGCCCTGAACCACCCGGCGGTGCGACATGTGTACGCGGCGAACGAAGTCGGGCCGTTCGCGTACCGGACCACCAACTGGATCGACGGCGAGAGCCTGGCCGAGGCGATGCGGCGGGGCCCGAGACCGATCCCGAGCGTGATGTCCCTGGTGCGCGACTTGCTGGGCGCCCTGGAGCATGCCCATGCGCGCGGAATCATCATCCGGCGCATCGTCCCGACCACGCTGATCCTCGAGCTATCGGGGCGCGGGGTCATCACGGACCTGCGGTATTCGAACTGGTGCCTCACCCACGTCCCGAGCGACGACCCCGCCCAGGCGACACCGTTCGTCGCCCCCGAGGTGCGCGCGGGGGAGGCGGGTGAGCCATCGAGCGACGTCTACGCCGTCGCGGCGATCGTCTACTACACGCTCACCGGGCGGGAGCCGGACGTGCCGCCGGGGACCCTCGTGCTACCGCGCACACTGCGCCCCGCGATCCCCGCGGCGGTGGAGCGCGTCCTGGTGCGCGCGCTGCGCCCGGTGCCGCGGGAGCGGTATTTCACGGCGACCGAGATGCTCGAGGATTTCGTGGCCGACGCGGGTGTGTTCCACGAGCCGGCGGCGGCCCCCTCGACCACCGAGAAGGGCTTCGAGCGCCGCCTGCGTCGCGCGTTCGGTGACGACTACGAGCTGCTGGAGGAGATCGGGTCGGGCGGCTTCGGCCGTGTGTACCGGGTGCGCGACCTGGGGCTCGAGCGAGAGGTGGCGATCAAGGTGTTGCATCCCGCGCTCACCGCCGACCCCGGCGTGATGGAGCGGTTCCGCCGCGAGGCGCAGCTCGCTGCGCGGCTGCGGCATCCCAACATCGTCAGCATCTACGACATCCAGAGCCGGGCCGGCCTGCAGTGGTACGTCATGGAGCTCGTGCCCGGGGCCAACCTGGCTCAGATCGTCAAGAAGGACGGACCATTCCCGCCTCAGAAGTCGATCAGGGTCCTGTTCGAAGCCCTGAGCGCGCTCGAGCACGCGCATGCGCTGGGCCTGGTGCACCGGGACATCAAGCCCGAGAACATGCTGCTCGAGCCGACCGGCCTGTTGCGGATCACGGATTTTGGACTGGCGCTGGCGCTGCGCGGCGACCGCTTCGGCGGAGCCACCTCGCGCAGCGGTACGCCCCAATTCGCCGCGCCCGAACAGCTGCTGGGGGAGCGGGTGGACCCGCGCACCGATCTCTATTCGCTTGGAGCGGTGGCGTATTTCACCCTGCTCGGGCGCCCGCCGTTCGAGGGACCCACCCCCGAGTCGATCCTGGCCAAGCAGACGACCGACCTGCTGCCGTCCTTGCGCGAAGCGCGGGCCGACGTATCACGAGAGATCGAGGATGTATTGCGGCGGGCCGTCCGCAGCGACCCCGCCGAGCGGTATCCCAACGCCGCGGCGTTCCGTGAAGCGCTCGATCTGGTGACGGGCGGCGTCCTGAAGAAGATGCTGGCGCTGCTCCGGGTGAGCTGACCGCTAGCGCCAGCGGAAGATCTTCACCGCGACGAGGAAGCTCACCAGCCCCCAGCCGGCGACCACACCGAGCGGCACAGCTACGCGGGTGAGCGACGCGCCGTCGATCATCACGCCCCGCAAGGCATCGTTCAGTCCGGTGAGGGGCAGCGCCTTGACGAACGGCTGCATCGCGTCGGGGAAGCGCGCGTAGGAGAAGAACGTCCCCGAGAGGATCCACATCGGCAACATCACCAGATTCATGAGACCGGACACGGCCTCGATCGTCTTGGCCCGGCTCGCGACCAGGAGGCCGAGCCCGGCGAAGGAGAACGCGCCCACCAGGGTCACCGCGCCGAGCGCGAGCAGCGATCCGTGCACCCCGACGTCGAACACGAGCCACCCGAACCCGATGAGGGCCGCGACCTCGATGACAAGGAAGAGGAGGCGCGAGAGCATGTACGACAGCAGGTAGTGCCCTTTGCGCATCGGCGTCGCGAGGAACCGCTTGAGCAAGCCCTTGGTCCGCGCCTGCACCACCGAGAACCCCACCCCCCACAATCCGCTCCCCATCAGGTTCATCCCGAGCAGGCCGGGGATGAGGAAGTCGATGTAGCGCGACCCGGGCTCGGTGGTGCGATCGTCGCGCACCACGGCGGGGTCGGTGCGGCCGCGATCGCGCTGCAGCGCATCGTCGACCTCCAGGCGGGCGAGCCGGCTCTCGGTGCGCGTCGAATCGTAGCGGTACACTAGAACGTCGCCGGGCACGACGACCAGCGCGACCCGGCCGGTGCGCAACGCCTGCCGAGCGTCCACACTGTCCAGCACCACGGCCGTGAGTCCCGGCGCGGCCTCGAGGATGCGGGCCGCGGCGCTGTCCCCCGCGCCGCGCGCGACGCCGATCCGCATTTCGCCGGGACCGCGATTCTTGAAAGCGATCCCGAGAGCGAACGCGAGCACGATCGGAAACCCGAATACCCAGAACAGCGCTTCGGGCTCCCGGTAGAAACCCCGCATCCAGGCGAGCGTGAGCTGCGCCAGCGGCCGGTCAGTCATCGCGGATGCGCCGACCGGTCAGGGAGACGAAGACGTCCTCGAGCGAGGCGTGGTGCGTGGTGAGCGACGCCAGGGCGAGCCCGCGTTGCTGCAGCAGCCCCATCAGCGCCGGCAACGTGTGATGGAGCTCTGTCACAGTCAACGAAACGACGCCATCGGTCGCGCGCACCGCGCGCACGCCGGCCAGGGTCCCCAGCTCGGCCTGCCACGCAGCTTCGGGCTCGGTCCCGGCGAGGGTGAACTCGACCACGTGCTCCGCGCCGAGGCTCGCGATCAGCTCGCGCGGCGTGCCTTGGGCGATCACCCGCCCGTGATCCAGGATGGCGACGTGGTCGCACAGCCGCTCCGCCTCTTCCATGTAGTGAGTGGTCAGAAGCACCGTGCCGCCGTGGCGGCGAAACTCGGCGATCACGTCCCACAACTGGCGCCGCGACTGCGGATCGAGCCCCGTGGTCGGTTCATCGAGGAAGAGCAGCTCGGGACGATTGACCAGGGCGCAGGCGACGGCCAGCCGCTGCTTCTGCCCGCCGGAGAGCTTGCTGTACCAGGCGCGGCGTTTCTCACCCAGGTCCACCAGCGCCAGCACGTCTTCCACGGTGTGAGGCCGGGGATAGAAGCTCGCGAACAGCCGGATCGTCTCCTCGACGGAGAGTTTCTCGGGAAGCTTCGTCTCCTGGAGCTGAATCCCCAGCCGCTCGCGCAACGCGCGGTCGGTCGCCCGGCCGCTCCACGCGTGCCCCAGCACTTCCACCTGCCCGGCGTCCGCCGGCGTGAGTCCCTCCAGGATCTCGACGGTGGTGGTCTTCCCGGCGCCGTTGGGACCGAGCAGGCCGAAGCACTCCCCGGCCGGCACGGTGAGATCGAGGCCGGCCACGGCCGTCACGTCGCCGTAACGTTTCACCAGGCCGGCGCAGTGAATCGCCGGTGGCCGGGCCGGGGCGCTCACTCCGCGGGCGGCGGCTCGACCCCGGAGGGCCGCTTCCGTTCGGGGGTCGAGGCGGCGATCAGCGCCCGGTCCAGCTGGAAGGTGAGGCTCGCGATGCCGTCATTCAGGGCGCGGATCTTCATCAGCAGCCCCGAAGAGCGATTCGCGGTGATCGAGAGCTGGCCCGCCACATCGGCCACGGTCCCGATACTGGTCGCGGTGGCGCGCGCCCGCAGCCGCGAAAACTCGCGCGCGATCCGGCTCCCGATATCCTGAAGCACTTGCGGGCGCGCGGCTCGATTGGACTCGAGCTCGCCCACCAGCTTCTTGATGGTGGCAACGGTGTGCTGAAAGCCGTGGATCACTTCGATGCGCTGCGCCTGGAGCGGCGTAAGCTTGGCTTCGGCCATAGATCGAAGATAGTTAACTGGTCACGGCCAGCAGCGCCCGCTCCAGCACGTCCATCCCCTCATCCGCCACGGCGTCCTCGACGGTCAACGGCACCAGGATGCGAATCACGTTGCCGTAGCTGCCGGCGGTGAGCAGCAGGAGCCCGCGGCGCAGGGCTTCGGCCTGGAGCTTCGACGCCAGCTCCTTGGCCGGCTCTTTGGTCGTCCGGTCGGACACGAGCTCCATCGCCAGCATCGCGCCGAGCCCCCGCACGTCGCCGATCGCCGGCACCCGTCCCGCGAGCGCGGCCAGCCTGCCCCGCAACCGCTCGCCGAGACGCTCGGCGCGCGCCGGGATCTGATCGCCCGTCAGCAGATCGAGCACGGCATTGGCCGCGGCGAGCGCCACCGGATTGCCGGCGAACGTCCCCCCCAGGCCGCCGACGTGGGCGGCATCCATGATCTCGGCCCGGCCCGTCACGGCGCCGAGCGGGAACCCGCCCGCCAGCGACTTCGCGGTCGTCATGAGGTCGGGGGCCAGGTCATAGTGCTCGGCCGCGAACATCCGCCCGGTGCGCCCGAACCCGGTCTGGATCTCATCGTCGATCAGCACGATCCCGTGTTCGGCACAGAACGCCGCGAGCATCGCGACGAATTCCTGCGGGGCGGGAACGAAGCCGCCTTCCCCCAGCTGCAGCTCGATCATCACTGCGGCGACGGACTCCGGATCCACATGCGAGGCGACCAGGGCCTCGAAACTCTTGCGCGACGCGCGGCAGCAGGTGGAGCCAGCCGACTCGCAACGGTAGCAGTAGGGATAGGGGAGCCGGTACACCTCGGGCGCGAACGGCCCGAACCCCTTCTTGTAGGGCATCACTTTGGACGTCAGCGTCATAGCGAGCAGCGTCCGGCCGTGGAAGGCGTGCTCGAAGCAGAGCACGGCATCGCGCTTAGTGTGGTAGCGGGCGATCTTCACCGCGTTCTCCACGGCTTCGGCACCCGAATTGACGAACATCGTCTTCTTGGAGAAGGAGCCCGGGGCGATCGCGTTGAGGCGCTCCGCCGCGACGACGTACGGCTCGTACGCGGTCACCTGAAAGCAAGTGTGGATCAGCTGGTCGAGCTGGGCCTTGGCGGCGGCGACGACGGCCGGATGGCGGTGGCCGGTATTCAGCACCCCGATGCCCCCTGCGAAATCGATCAGGCGGTTGCCGTCGACGTCGGTCACGAGGGCGTTCTCCCCCGAAGCGATGGCGATCGGGGCGGTGAGCGGCACGCCGCGCGGCACGGCGTGCTGCCGGCGCGCGATCAGCGATCGGCTGCCGGGCCCCGGGATCTCGGTCACCAACCGGATGGCACCCATCGCGGTGGGAAGCTAGCCGCCGTGCGGCATTGCGAAAGCCTGACCCTCGTGTACCATATTTCGCGAAACCGGAAATTCACGGCATTGACGAGGAGGTTGGCCATGGCGGGTGGACGCTGGCGCGGTGTCGTCGCGCTTGGAGCGGCATGTGCGTTGCCTTTCGTCGCAGGATGCAAGGCGAAGGAAGGCGGGACCGGGGGCGGCGCGGTAGCGAAGATCACCATCACACCCACCGGGGACGCGCTGGCGGATGCGAAAGCCTTCCTGGCGAAGCTCTGCCCGCAGCCGATCGGCGGCGATCTCAACTTCATGGTGTGGGAAGGCTACACCGACACCCTGTTCGCGAAGCCGTTCGAAGATCAGTGCGGCGTGAAGGTCAACTCGACCTACATGGGATCGAGCGACGAGCTGGTCGCGAAGCTGCACGCGGGCGGCGCGGGGACGATCGATCTCGTGTCTCCTTCGAGCGACGCCGTCACCCAGATCATCCAGGCCGGCCTGGCCCAGCCGCTCGATCTCAAGCGGATTCCGAGTTACGGCGACCTCATGGCCAGCTTCCGTGCCCTCTCCATGGCGAAGAAGGGCGACACGACATACGGCCTGCCGTGGGCGTTCGGCCCCAATCCCCTGGTGTACGACACCACGAAGGTCACGCCGGCGCCGACGTCGTGGAACGTGCTGTTCGACCGCCGCTACCGCGGCCGCGTGACCGTTCAGGACGACAAGGCCACGCTGTGGATGATCGCGCAGCTCCTGGGGATGGACGACCCCAACGACCGCAGCCACCTCTACAACTTGAGCGACGCGGAGCTCGCCCGGGTCCACGCCAAGGCGCTGGAGCTGCGGCCCCAGATCCGCAAGTACTGGGCGACGGCCGGCGACATGACCCAGCTGTTCCAGGGCGGTGAAGTCGTGATGGGCGAAGGCTGGCCGCTCATGACGGCGCAGCTGCACCAGGCGAATTATCCAGCCGGCGAAGTGATCCCGCAGGAAGGGACCACGGCGTGGGCCGATCACTGGGTCCTGACCAACGGCGCCAAGAACCTGAACGCCGCCTACGCCTGGCTCGAATACGCCGCACAGCCGTTCACGCAGAAGCTGATGGCGGACGTGACCAACTACATCGTGGCCAACCCGGGCGCCAAGACCTACATGAGCCCGGCGCAGGTGGCCACGCAGCGCGATATCGCCGACTACGGGACGCGCGTGAACTTCTGGCAGTGGAGTCCGATCCAGGACAAGTACGTCGAAATCTGGAATCAGGTAAAGGCCGGGAAGTAGCGAAGATCCCAACGCGTGGGATGTGAGTGCTGGGACGTGGCGAGGGCCGTCACCTCCCGCGATTCCACACTTCACATCCCACACGTCACTTCTTGCATTCCGTGAGCACTCCGCTCGTTGAGCTGCGCTCCGTCACGAAGCGTTTCGGCGACTTCGTGGCCGTGGACGACGTGACGCTCGCGATCGCGGGCGGCGAGTTTCTCACGCTCCTGGGCGCATCGGGTTCGGGAAAAACCACCACCCTGCGCATGATCGCCGGTTTCGAGCAGCCCACCGCCGGCGAAATCTGGATGGACGGCCAGCCGATCCACGCGCTGCCGCCCTACAAGCGTCACGTCAACACCGTGTTTCAGAACTACGCGCTGTTTCCGCATATGAGCGTGTGGGACAACGTCGCCTACGGGCTCCGCATGCGCCGCGTCGCGAAGCCGGAAGTCGCGCAGCGCGTGGATGCCGCCCTCGCCATGGTGCATCTCGAAACGCTGGGGGGCCGGGTCCCGCGCCAGCTCTCGGGCGGACAGCAGCAGCGCGTGGCGCTGGCGCGCGCGCTCGTGAACCGGCCCAAGGTGCTGCTGCTCGACGAGCCGCTCGGGGCGCTCGACTTGAAGCTCCGCAAGGAGATGCAGCTCGAGCTGAAGCACCTGCAGACCCAGGTCGGCATCACGTTCCTGTACGTGACGCACGACCAGGAAGAAGCGCTGACCATGTCGGACCGGATCGCCCTGATGCGCGCGGGGCGGATCGAGCAGCTGGGGACGCCGCGCGAGATCTACGAGCGCCCGGCCACGCGCTACGCCGCCGACTTCATCGGAGAGACGAACCTGCTCGCCGCCCGCGTCCGTGCCGCGAGCCCGGGCCGCCTCACGCTCGAGATCGAGGGCCAGGCACTCGAGGTCCCCGCCCCGCCGAGCCCTGTCACCACGGGCCAGGAGGTCTGGCTCTCCGTCCGGCCCGAAATCATGACGATGGTCGATGTCTCGCCGCCCGCCGGGCACAACAGCCTCGAAGGCACGGTCGAAGAGGGCATCTACGCGGGGTCGCTCACCCGGCTGCGGCTGCGGCTGCCGGGCGGCGGCGCCCTGGTGCTGCACCTCGCGCCCACCGGCACGGCGCGGGCCGCCGGCGCGCACGCGCGCGTCGCCTGGCCGGCGGATCGCGGCGTCTGCCTCGTGGCCTGACCCGGATGACCGCCCAGCCACTCCCCGCTCCGGACACGCGGCTCACCTGGCTCGACCGCCTCCGCGCCCGACCTGGCGCGCGGACCGCGCTCGCCGCTGCGCTCCCGGTAGGCTGGGTCACGCTGTTCCTGTTCCTCCCGTATCTACTGCTGCTCGTCCATTCGTTCTGGCAGCTCGACGAGCATCAAACGATCGTGCATCAGTGGACGCTGGCGTCCTACCGCCGGCTGTTCACGACCGACGTGTACCCGGCGACGATTCTCTTCTCGGCACGGATCGCGCTGTCGGTCACGCTGCTGTCCTTGGTGCTGGCCTTCCCGCTCGCCTACCTGCTCGCCTTCAAGGTCCGCCGCTACAAGAACCTGATGTACATGGCGGTGATCATCCCGCTGTGGGTGAGCTATCTGGTGCGCGCCTACGCCTGGAAGATCATCCTGGGACAGGAAGGCATCCTGAACGGGCTCCTCGCACAGCTGGGCCTGATCCACCAGCCGCTCGAGTTCCTGCTGTACAGCAAGTGGGCGGTGATCATCGCCCCGACCCACATCTACACGCCGTTCACGTTGATGCCGATCTACGCCGTCCTCGAGGCGATTCCGGGGAACCTCAAGGAAGCGTCGCAGGATTTGTTCGCGGGGCGATTCCGCACCTTCCTCCATGTCGTGCTGCCCCTCTCCCTCCCCGGGGTGCTGGCGGGGTGCACGTTCGCGTTCGTGCTCAGCATGGGCGACTTCATCGCGCCGCAGCTGCTGGGTGGCAACGACAGCGCGCTCATGGTCTCGAACGTCGTCGTGAGCCTGTTCGGCGTGGCCTATAACTGGCCGCTGGGGGCGGCCGTCTCGGTCGTCATGCTGGTGCTGGTGATGAGCTTGCTCACGCTCGCCAACCGCCTGGAACAGCGCTTCAACT
>JBGPHP010000042.1:0-18055 GCA_041484445.1 Gemmatimonadota bacterium | reverse complement strand
TTGTGATCTCGCAGATCGTCGTGCTCGTACTCTTCGCCTGGCTGGGGGTCGCCGCGGTCAGGGGGTTCCGCGCCGCCCGAGTCTGACCCGCTCCGGATGGATTCCATGCACACCGTCGCCTCGCGCGGCAAGTCACCGCTGACGTACTTCGCGCTGGTGTTCGCGCTGTCCATTCCCTTCTGGTGGATCGGCGCGATGACCGGCGTGCAGCTCGTGCCGGGGCTCCCGGTGGCTGCGCTCATGGTACTCGCCCCGCTCGGGGCGGCGCTGATTCTCGTGTACCGGGAGAACGGCGCCGCGGAGATGGCCGAGCTGGTGCGGCGCGCCTTCGACTACCGCCGTATCCGCGCGCCGCGATGGTACGTGGTGGCCGCGTTGCTGATGCCGGGGCTGCTGCTGCTCGCCTGGGAGCTGATGCGCTGGTCCGGACTGCCGGTGGCACCACCGCGCGTCCCTGCCCCGGCGGCCGTGCTCATGCTCCTGGCGTTCTTTGTCGCCGGCTCAAGTGAGGAGCTCGGCTGGTCGGGATACGCCATCGACCCGCTGCAGGATCGCTGGGGCGCGCTGCGGGCCAGCATCGTGGTGGGCGTGGTGTGGGCGGTGTGGCACCTGGTGCCCCTGACGCAGGCGCATCGAGCGCCTACGTGGATCGCCTGGTGGTGCCTCTTCACGGTGTCGATCAGAATTCTCTACGTCTGGCTCTACTACAACACGGGAAAGAGCGTGTTCGCCGTGGCCCTGTGCCACGGCATGGAGAATTTCAGCAGCTACGTATTCCCCTTTTCCGGCTCAACGTACGATCCCCGGTTCGCCGCCCCCGTCACCGCGTGCGCGGCCGCGATCGTCATCGTCGTGTGGGGGCCGCGAACCCTGGCACGATTCGGGACTGCGCACCAGTCGGCACGAGGAGCCCCATGACCACACCTGTTGCCCCAAACGTCGACTGCGAGCAGACCCACGCGGGCCTGGCGGTGAGCGACATCCGCGCCGCCGTCGACTTCTACACGAAGCAGCTCGGCTTCACGCTCGCCTTCACCGACGGCGATCCGCCCACGTTCGCCGGGGTGAACCTGGGCCACGTGCAGATGTTCTTGGAGCTGGGCACGCCCAGCCCCGCCGGGTGCTCGGTGTATTTCGTCGTCGGCAACGCCGACGAGCTGTACGAGTTCCAGCGCGCCAACGGGGTCACCGTCGTCGAGCCGCCGGGAGACAGGTCGTACGGCCTGCGGGACTATCGGGTCCGCGACCTCCACGGGTACCTGCTCGCGTTCGGCCACCACCTCTTCAACGTGGGGCCGAAGATCGAGATCGAGCGGGTGGACGTGCCGGTGCGCCTGGAGCAGCGTCTCGCCGCCCTGCTGCACGACCTGGCCGAGCACAAGCGCATGAGCGTGACCAGCTGCCTCGAAGAGATCTTGTTGCACACCAACGAGCCCTTGGGGGACGGCGTCGCCAGCCCCCACACCCGGGGAGATCTCCGGTTCATCCAGCAGCTGAAACGGAAGCACGGCATCGACTACGACTCCCACGCAAGCTACCGCTTCGTCGAGCGGGAATCGGCCGGGGATTCCGGGGACCACCGATGACCGCCGAGTTCTCCAACGTCTACGACGATCGGACCCGCGCAGCGGCCTACGCCGAGCTCGAGTTCCCCGGGACCTACTACCTGGCGTACCGGGATCTCCCGGCCATCATCGGCGAACACGTGCGCGGCCGGAAGGCCCTCGACTTCGGATGCGGGGCCGGCCGTTCGACTCGATTCCTGCGCGCGCTCGGCTTCGACGCGCTGGGCGTCGACATTTCAGAGCCCATGCTCGCACGGGCGCGCGAGCGCGACCCCGCCGGAGCGTATCGGCTGGTGCAGGACGGCGATCTCGCCGGGGTTGCGGGTCCGTACGATCTCGTCCTGTGCGCGTTCACCTTCGACAATGTCCCCACGATGGAGCAGAAGATCGGGCTGTTGAGCTCCCTGACGCGGCTGCTGCAGCCTGGCGGGCGGATCATGAATCTGGTATCAGCCCCCGAGATCTACGTCAACGAGTGGGCCTCGTTCTCCACCCGCGACTTTCCCGAGAATCGATCGGCGCGGAGCGGCGACACGGTTCGTATTGTGATGCTCGACGTCGAGGACCGGCGGCCGGTCGAGGACATCCTCTGGACGGATGCGGACTACCGCGAGGTGTATCAGCGCGCCGGCTTGATCCCGCTCGAGACGTACCGACCCTTGGGGCGGCCGACGGAGACGCAGTCCTGGGTGAGCGAGACGCTTATCGCCCCTTGGGTGATCTACGTGCTGGGGGCCGCCGCATAGGCCCTAGGGATGGCCGTCCTCGGAGTTGGGGAGGAGGGCAATCTCGATACGCCGGTTCTGACTCCGTCCCTTGACCGTCGCGTTGCTCGCGATCGGATGGTATTCGGAGAGCCCGACCGCCTGCAGGCGCGTGGGGTCGATGCCGACGGTGTCCTGGAGGAACCGCACGACATTGGACGCCCGGGTCGTGGAGAGCTCCCAGTTGGTGGCGAACGTGCCCTGCAGGCGCTCGCTGATCGCCACGTTGTCGGTGTGTCCCTCGACCCGGATGATCTTGCCCTCCGTCGTCTTCAGGACGTTGCCGACGCGCTGGAGGATCCGGATGCCCGCCGGCGTGATATCCGCCTCGCCCGAGGGGAAGAGGATCCGGTCCACCATGCTCACGCTGAGGCGGTCCGCCAGACGGGTGATCTGGATCTGGCCCTGGGCGATCTCCGACTGCATGTCCTGCACCAGCTGGTCGTAGGTGTTCCGGAGCTGGCCGATCTCTGCTTCCTTCTGGCGGGAGGCCGCGGTCATCTGGGTGTCGAGTGCGGCGGCGAGGGCGGTGTTCCGCGCCCGCAAGGTGCTGTCCTCGAAGGTGAGAGAGTCGGCGACTCCGGCCAGGGAATCGGCGCGGGTCCGCGCGGTCGTGCCCCGCTCATGGTAGTACAGGGTGGACAAGCCCAGCGCCGCGGCGATGAGGACTACGAGAACCAGGACGGCCTTCATGCGAACTCCTCCGGTGAAGACGCCAGGATCAAGTAGCGCCCGGCGGCCCGGTCGTCAAACCGCGGGCGGCGCGGTGTCCGAGCCGACACAGGTGGTTATCGATCCGCGGCGCTGGCTGCTCGCCAGGATCACCGCCGAGTGATAACGGCTTATCTTCCGCCACCCACAACCGCGCTCCCGACGACATGCACGACCTGATTGCCGCGATCATCCTCGGACTGGTCGAGGGTGCGACCGAGTTCCTCCCCGTCTCCTCGACCGGCCATCTGATCCTGGCGGGCCACGCGCTGGGGTTCGTGGGCCCGCGCGCCGACGCGTTCGAGATCATCATCCAGCTCGGCGCCATCCTCGCCGTCGTGTGGCTGTATCGCGATTTGCTGTGGCGTGTGGCGCGTGGCGGCCTCGCTCCCGGGGAGCCGCGCCGCCTGCTGCTGGCCCTGTTCGTGGCGTTCCTGCCGGCGGCGATCGTCGGGCTCGTCACCCATCACTGGATCACGGCGCATCTCTTCACGCCCCCGGTGGTGATCGGGGCGCTGATCGCGGGCGGCGTCGCCATTCTCGTGATCGAGCACTGGCGCCCCGCCCCGCGCATCGAAACAGTGATGCAGATCGGGTACCAGACGGCGCTGTGGATCGGCCTCGCGCAGCTGTGCTCGCTCATTCCCGGCGTCTCGCGCTCGGGCGCGACGATCATGGGGGCGTTGCTGGTGGGCGTCGCGCGGCCGGCCGCCGCCGAGTTTTCGTTCCTGCTCGCGATCCCCGTGATGGTCGCGGCCACCGGGCTCGAGCTGTGGGAGAACCGGCACCTGCTCTCGGCCACCGACGCGGGGATTTTCGCGCTCGGCTTCGTCATGGCGTTCGTGAGCGCGCTGGTCGTGGTCCGGTGGCTCGTTCGGTTCGTGTCGCACCGCACGTTCGACGTGTTCGCCTGGTATCGCATCGTGTTCGGGCTGGTCCTGGTGGTGCTTCTCGCCACCGGCCGGGCCTGGATCACGAAATGACGCGCGATTCGTTGCACTGCGCTGTACACGCGGATCAAGCAGGGCTATGTAGGTGGGACGTCGTGTAGACGACGGGTAGCGGCAGGCCCTCCCCTGGAGGTCACGATGCGGCCCACCACGCTCCTTCCTCTCGTCGCCCTCATTGGCGCAGGTTCCGGTATCGCAGCCCAAGACTCCGTGCGCATCGCACCCGGGAACCGCGTGCGGGTCACCGCGCCCAAGATCTCCGGTACGCGGATCGTCGGGACCTACGACCACATGGACGCCGATACCCTCGTGGTCCAGGTCGGCGGGCGCACCCGCAGCTTTCCCCGCACGGCCGTAACCAGACTCGACGTGAGCACAGGCCAGAAAGGGAACGCCGGGACAGGTGCGCTCTACGGGGCGCTGTTCGGCGCGGGGATCGGCGCGCTGGCGCTCGGGACGAGCGCGGTGTGCGCAGACGAAGGAATCGGGGGAACGTGCGCTCTGGTCGGCGCTGGAGGCGGCGGGGTCGCGGGGCTGTTGATCGGCGCGCTCCTCGGCTCCGCGAGCAAGTCCGACCGGTGGCAAGCCGTGCCCGTAACCGCAGCCCCAGTGAGTTTCCTGCGTTGGGACAACCGGCGCTGGCTCCTGGGAGCGTCGATCCGGTTCTGACCCGCACCGCGCAGACCGACTCGCTGAGAGGAGACCGGGACCATGCTGATGGTGCTGCGTCATCTGCTGTCGATTCTCCTCCTGCCCAGCCTCGTGGTTGTCGTAGTGCCCTATACGCTGCTGCGCCGTGCGGGCACCGTGGTCGCGCTGGGGAGTGGCGCCGTCATGCCCTGGTTCCGGGTAACCGCGGGGGCGACGCTCTTGCTGTGCGGTTTCGCGCTGTTCGCGTGGAGCGTCGGGCTGTTCGCACGGGTCGGCCGAGGAACGCTGGCGCCGTGGGACCCGACCCGGAGTCTGGTCGCGGTTGGCCCCTACCAGCACGTGCGCAATCCCATGATCAGCGGCGTCGCGCTGATGCTCGTGGGCGAAGCCCTGCTCTGGAACTCCCGGCCGGTCGGCATCTGGGCGGGGACTTTCCTGGTCATCAATCACGTGTATTTCCTGCTCCTGGAAGAGCCGGGGCTGGAGCGGCGGTTCGGCGAAGCGTATCGGACCTACAAGGCGCACGTCCCGCGATGGATCCCCCGGTTACGTGCCTGGCGAGGCACCTAAACTCCCCCGTTCCCCTTCCCCAGGAGTGCGCATGAACACCGGACGATTGGTTCTCTCCGCCCTCGCCGCCACGCTCGTGTACTACGCGTACGGCTTTCTGGTGAACGGCATGCTGATCGCCAAGGCCTACCTCCCGTTCACCACCGTGTACCGGCCACAGGATGCGATCATGCGGTACATGCCCTTCGGCCTCGCCGGAACGTTCATCGCCGCGCTGGTGCTGGCGATCATGTTCGCCAAAGGGTATGAGGGCGGCCCCGTGCTGGTCGAAGGCGCCCGGTTTGGCGTCCTGGTCGGAGTGTTCGTGGTGTGCACGCACGTGGTCGACAACCTCGTGACGCTCAACATCGGTCGCAGACTCTCGCTCGAGCTGGCGGTGGCGTCGCTCGTTCAGTGGACGCTCGTCTGTATCGTGATCGGCCTAGTCTTGAGGCCCGCCCGCACCGCCGCGCCCTGAATGATCCGGCGCAGCCTGCTGTCGCTCCTGCAGTCGTCCGGGGCTATGGCGTGACGCGTTGACCTTTCCTTCGAGGATGCTTCGATGAGCATCGATGCAGATTTGCTGCCCGAATTCGATCAGGAGATCGTGCGGCAGCACATCAGCCACCTCAGCCATCACCGCGGCCAGCTCACCGTGTACCTCCGGTTGCTCGACGTGCCGGTCCCCCCGATCTACGGGCCGACCGCCGACGAGCGGATGTGAGCGAACCACGGTCTCCGAGCGCGGTCAACCAGTCGCTCGGCGAGGAGATCGCCAACAGCGTCAGTCACGGGGTGGGGCTCGTCGCCAGTCTCGCGGCGATCCCGGTGCTGCTCGCCGCGGCCATCCGGCGCGGCGGGCTCCTCGACATCGTCGGGGCGAGCGTGTTCGCGGCGACGATCGTGCTGCTGTACGCCGCGTCGACGCTGTACCACGCCCTGCCCCACAACAAGGCCAAGCGGGTGTTCCGGGTGCTCGACTACGGCGCGGTGTACCTGCTCATCGCCGGGACCTACACCCCGTTCACGCTGGGGGCGCTGCGGGGGCCGTGGGGATGGACGCTGCTGGGCCTGGTGTGGAGTCTCGCGGCGTCCGGGATCGTGCTGACGGCCCTCACCGGGTTTCGCCACCCGCGGCTGTCGACCGGCGTCTACCTCGGCATGGGATGGCTGATGCTGATCGCCATCAAGCCGCTGTGGCTGAACGTGCCGCTCACCGGCGTGCTGTGGCTCCTGGCGGGCGGCCTGGCGTACACGGCAGGCGTGGCGTTCCTCGCCGCCCGGCGCGTGCGCTACAGCCATTTCATCTGGCACCTGTTCGTGCTCGCCGGTTCGACGTGCCACTTCATCGCCGTGCTCCGCTACGCCGCCTGACCATCGGGTCTGGTGTTCACCGCCACTTTCGCCAACTTCAACGCCGAACGCGGCAACGCAATACGGGCGTGGCATGGCTCCACTCGAAGGAGTTGTCCATGGACAAGCAAATCATCGCTCTCTTGATTCCCATCATGGCCCTGGCGATTCCCGTGGGAGCGATCATCATGGGTGGCCTCACCAAAGTGGCACGCCTCCGCCTGGAAGAGGCGAAGTTGCGGCAACAGGGCGGAGGGTCCGGCGCGGCCGACGAGGTGCAGGAGCTGCGGGGGGAGGTCGAGACCCTGCGGCGCGAGCTCGGCGAGCTCAACGAGCGGGTCGATTTCGCCGAGCGTCTGCTGGCGCGTGGTCGCGATGCCGGGACCCAGCAGGAACGCCGCCCCTGAGCCGGTCCTGAACCAGACTGATGCGCATTCACCTGGTTGACGGCACCTACGAGCTGTTCCGCGCGCACTTCGGGGCGCCCGAGGCAACCGCGCCGGACGGACGCGCCGTGGGCGCCACGATCGGGCTGCTGCGCTCGCTGCTGTCGCTGCTGCGCGAGGATGGGGTGACGCACGTCGCCTGCGCCTTCGACACCGTCATCGAGTCGTTTCGCAACGATCTGTTCCCGGGCTATAAGACGGGCGAAGGGGTGCCGGAGGAGCTGATGGCGCAGTTTCCGCTCGCCGAGCGCGCGGCCCGGGCCCTCGGGCTCATCGTGTGGTCGATGGTGGAATTCGAAGCCGACGACGCGCTGGCCACGGCGGCGGAGCGGGCGGACGCCACCCCCGCGGTCGAGCAGGTCGTGATCTGCTCGCCCGATAAGGACCTGGCCCAGTGCGTGCGCGCATCCCGCGTGGTCTGCCTCGATCGTAGCCGGCGGCGACTGTACGACCGGGCCGGCGTGCTCGAGAAGTTCGGCGTCGCCCCCGCCTCGATTCCCGATTGGTTGGCGCTGGTGGGGGACGACGCGGACGGCATTCCGGGCGTCCCACGCTGGGGCGCCCGCTCCGCGGCGACGGTGCTGGCCCGCTACGAGCACCTCGAGGCCATCCCGGACGGAGAGTCGCAGTGGGGCGTCGCGGTGCGCGGCGCAGCGGCGTTGGCGCAGAGCCTGCGCCAGCACCGCGCGGAGGCCGCGCTGTATCGATTGCTCGCCACGCTGCGCACCGACGTGCCGCTGGCGGAGCACCCGGACGATCTGCGCTGGCGCGGCGCGCCACGCGCCGAGCTCACGGCGCTGTGCCGCGAGATCGGCGCCGACGACGTGGTGGACCGCGTGCATCGCTGGCAGGAGTAGGAGCGAGAACTGCCAACCGAGGGGGTGGCCGATGTCGTACCGGTGGAATCTGGTTCCTCTCTGGCTCGCCGTCGGCACCGCCCTGCCCCGGGCGGCAGGGGGTCAATCGGTCGAGTACCGCTCCCCGGCGGGCGTCGAATACCGCGCGCAGCGGGACACAGGCGCCATCGCGCGCGCCGAGAGCGCCCTCGCGGCCGACAGCCTCAACGTGGCGCTGATCCTCCAGCTCGGTCTGGCGCAGGCCGCCGTGCGACAGTACCGCGAAGCGATCCGGACGTTCACGCGGGGGTTGGCGCTCGAGCCGGACAACGCCATGCTGTACCGCTGGCGCGGGCATCGCTATCTCTCGGTGCGCGAGCTTGACCGGGCGTTCCAGGACTTGACGCGCGGCAGCCAGATCGACAGCACGATCTACGGTATCTGGTATCACCTCGGCATCGTGCGGTTCGCACGCGGCGATTTTCCCGGCGCCGCGGACGCCTTCGCCCGCGCGCAACCGCGCGCTCCCGACGGCGGGGAGCTGGCGGGGTCCACGGACTGGCTCTGGATGTCGCTGTCGCGCGCGGGGCGGACCGCCGATGCCCGGGCGATGCTGGACCGTCACCCGGACTCCCTCCCCGTCACGAACGCCTACGCCCGCCGGCTGCGGTTGTACCGCGGGCAAATCGCCCTCGACTCGATGCTCACCCCGGCCGACACCGGCGACATCGACGTGGCGACGCTGAGCTACGGCGTGGGCAACTGGCTGCTGGTGCGGGGCGACACGGCACGCGCGCGCACCTGGTTCGAGCGCTCCGTGCGCTCCGGGGGATGGCCGGCGTTCGGATTCATCATGTCGGAAGTCGAGCTGCGGCGTCTGCGGTAGCGCCTCACGCGCCTTGAAGTCGGCTTGATACCGGGTCCCGATCTTCGAGCGACCTCGAAATCGGAGACTCGCCATGACGCGTCCCGGCTCCGCCGCACTCCTGTCGCTCGTTCTTGGAACCACCCAGTCGCCCGCCGTGCTGCAGACCCAGCGGGCCATTGAGCCGCCCACGCAGTGGTGCTATCGCGGGCGTCCCGCCCCGCGGTGCGACGTCTTCCTGCTAACGGAGTTCGGCGCGGCCTTCCGTGTCGCCGACAACCGGCACCACACGGGGACGCTCTACACCTGGGAGCTGGGCGTGATGTCCAATCACGGGGCGAAGCGGGCGTTCGGTGTGGGGCTGTTCGCGCAGGCGGGGAACGAGGTGTTTGCGGCGGGCATCCGGCCGAGGGCGAGGCTGTGGTTGAGCGGATCGACCAGCCTCGACCTCGCCCCCGGGCTGGTGGTGACCGGCACCAGTCCTGGTCCGGGATTCAGCGGGTTCGCCGCGCTGAATTTCGCCGACTTCGCCGCCGTCACGACCAATCTCATGGTGCTGCGTCCACGCCCCTTCGAGACCGGTCAGGGAGCGCGCGTCAGCCTGTTCGTCGGAGGTCGCCTGGGCTCGGCCCCGGGCACCGTCGCGATCGGCGGCTCGGCGGCATTGATCCTCGCATTCGTGCTGGCGTGCAGCTCCGGCTGCTTCGATTAAGCGCGCGGACCGCTCACTCGGGCGTGATGGCGTACTCCACGAGCACCCCGGATACGAACCGCGCCGTGGTGCGCTGGCCGTCCTTGCGGTAGGTCCGGGTCATCACGTGCAGCGCGCAATCGTCGGACTCGGCGGCGGTGACCGCCGGTCCGAGCAGGCGCTCGACTTCCTCCACCGTGAGCCCCTTGCGCAACGTCGCGGTGCCGGCGGGCGCCGCCGCCTCCGCCGCTGGCGCGGCGGCCGCGTCACCCCGGAAGTCGACGTAGCGGCTCAGCATCTGGCGCAGGCCGTCCGGCGTCAACGCCTCGGGCGGGACGCCCCCGCGAAACCGGATGTTGAATCGGCTGCCCCCTTCGATGCGGCGCCCCCGCAGATTGGACTGCCGGATCTCCTCGGCCTGCGCCGCCGCCGAGCGGGCCTGCGAGTTCTCGCGCTCCCGGGTGGCGCGCAACGCATCGAGGTCCCGCTGCATGCGGCGCTTCGCCCCGGAGTTGGTCTCGTGGCGGATCGAATCCCGCAGCGCTTTCTCCGCCGGCGTCTCGCCCACTTGCGTGGCCCCGCCGCCGCCCTCACCCATCGCATCGCCGAAGGTCCCGTACCCGCCGCCGCCCAGCTGGAACTCGATCAGGTCGTCCTTCACCCGGATCTTCGTGACCATGACCGCGTCGCCGCTGCGGATCGCCGTCCCGTACTTCTTCAACTTCGTAGCGACATCCGGGAAATCCACCGGCATGTCCTGTCCCGGGTAGACGTTGACCCCGGAGCTGGTGCCGGGCATGTCGATCTTGAGAACCACCGACTGGCCTTCGAACGCCCGGCGCAACGCCGCTTCGTTCTGGGCCTGGCCGGCCGTCCACGGTAACGCGAGCACAATGGCCACGACGGGAAGGAGGCGCATGGGGAGATTGTAGGGTTGCCCCGGTCCTCCGGCAACCGCCAACGGCTACCCCGCCTCGCCCGTACGCTGTACTATCGCGATATCCAACCTCGCTCAACTCAGCACGGAGCCTCCCGGTGAAACCTGCATCGCTGCCCCTGGCGCTCACCATCGCGGCGCTCGTCGCCTGCGCCTCATCCCAGCACCCCGACATGAGCACGACCGCGCCGAGCCCCGACCCGCGCGTGGGCCTGCGGGCCGGATGGATGAACGCCGCCGAGGCCACATGGAACCTGCGCGTCGTCTCGCGCACGCAGCCGTCACCCGACTTCATCGACCGCACCGCACCGGGACTGTTCCGGCTCATCAACTCGGACCTCTCCTTCGTCGGCCACTACGTCATCCAGGGCAACTTCTCGGGCTATCAGGTGTGGGACATCACGAACCCCAGCCGCCCCACGCTGCACACCGCCTTTGTCTGTCCCGGCTCGCAGAGCGACGTCTCGGTGTACCGTGCACTGATGTTCGTGTCGGGGGAGGCGTTGAACGGCCGCACCGACTGCGGCACACAGGGCATCGCCGATACGGTGAGCCACGAGCGGCTGCGCGGCATCCGCATCTTCGACATCAGCGACATCGCGCACCCGAAATACCTCGCCAACGTGCAGACCTGCCGCGGCTCGCACACCCACACGGTGGTGACCGACCCGCATGACGCGGCGAACATCTACATCTACGTCTCCGGCTCGGCCCCGGTGCGCTCCCCCAGCGAGCTGGCGGGGTGCTCGAGCGCCTCGCCCGACGTCGACTCGAGCACCGCGCTGTTCCGCATCGAGGTGATCCGGGTGCCGCTCGCCCACCCCGAGCAGGCGGCGATCGTCAGCTCGCCCCGCATCTTCGATTCGCTGACCGCCCCTGCCCGTCACGGCGAGGCGCCGGAGGACGTCGCCGCCGCGGCGCGGGCCGCCGCGGACGCGCGCGCCAAGGGCGGGTTCACCGCGACCGTGAACGGCATCGAGGTCATCCTGGGCGCCGGCGTCATCAACCCGCTGCTCGACAGCGTCGTCAAGGCGCGCGCGGGCACCGGCGCTCCGACCGGCGCCGACAGCGCCGCGTTGCGGGCCGCGCTCCCGAACATCGTGACGCAGCGCTTCCGCCCGCCCGTGGGACCCAACGGCACGCGTCCCGGGCCCACCCAGTGCCACGACATCACCGTCTATCCGGCGATCGGCCTGGCCGGCGGCGCCTGCGGCGGCTATGGCCTGCTGCTCGACATCCGCGATCCGGCGCATCCGAAGCGGATCGGCGCCGTGGCCGACTCGAACTTCTCCTTCTGGCACTCGGCCACGTTCAACAACGACGGTTCCAAGATCCTGTTCACCGACGAGTGGGGCGGCGGCCTCCAGCCGCGCTGCCGCGCGACCGACAAGCACGAGTGGGGCGCCGACGCGATCTTCACCCTCTCCGGCGATACGATGACGTTCCACAGCTACTACAAGCTGCCGGCCCCGCAGACGGCCACCGAAAACTGCGTCGCCCACAACGGCACGTTGATCCCGGTTCCCGGGCGCGACATCATGGCCCAGGGCTGGTACCAGGGCGGCATCTCGGTCTTCGACTGGACCGACCCGGCTCATCCGGTCGAGATCGCGTTCTTCGATCGCGGCCCCATGGACTCGACCAAGCTCCAGGGCGCCGGGTCGTGGGCCGCCTACTGGTACAACGGCTACCTCTTCAGCTCGGAGCTGGCGCGCGGGCTCGACATGTTCGAGCTCGAGCCGAGCGGGTTGCTCTCGCAGAACGAGATCGACGCGGCCAGGCTGGTGCACGCCGACTTCCTGAACCCGCAGGATCAGCAGCGGTGGGTCTGGCCCACCAGCTTCGTCGTCGCCCGTGCCTACCTCGATCAGCTGGCTCGCACCAACGGCATGGCCGCTGCCGGAGTGGCGGCGGTGCGCGCCGAGCTGGTCCGCGACGAGCAGCTCGCGGGGCAGGCGCGGCGCGATGCGCTCACGCAGCTCGCGGTCCAGCTGAACGGCGACGCCGTGGCCGCCGCCGATCCGGCCAAGGTCCGGCTGCTCGCTGCGGTGGTGACGGACCTGGCGCACACGCAGCCGTGATGGCGTTCGATCTCGAGGCCGCGATCGACGTGCTGCGACGCACGCCGGCGACGCTCCAGTCGATGCTCGCGCACCTGGATGCGGGTCTGGTCCGCGGCACCGAGGGGCCGGAGACGTTCAGTCCATTCGACGTGGTGGGACATCTGATCGACGGTGAGGAGACCGACTGGATCCCCCGGGCCCGCATCATCCTGGCCCGGGGGCCGGACCTCCGTTTCGAGCCCTATGACCGCTTTCGCCATCGGGCGCGCAACGTGGGCCGCCCGCTCCCTTCCCTGCTCGAGGAGTTCGCCCGCCTGCGAGCCACGAATCTGGACCTGCTCGGGTCCTGGAACCTCGGCGCGCGCGAGCTCGACCTCCCGGGCGAGCACCCGAGCCTGGGGCCCGTGACGCTGCGGCAACTGTTGGCCGCCTGGGTGGTGCACGACCTCGGACACATCGCCCAGGTCGCGCGGGTCGTGGCCAAACAGTACCTGGGCGAGGTCGGTCCCTGGGTGCCGTTCCTGCCGGTGCTCACCGACCACACCGTGCCCCGCTCCTGAGCTGGGGCTGACGCCACCGGCGCAGGGTGGGTATATGTCGTTATGCGCGCGCTACGCGGTGCCATCCTCTCGGGCCTGGGGGTCACGCTCCTGGCCATCAATCCGGCGTGCGCGGACCAACGCCTGACCAGGGTTGCCGGCGGCTGCTCTTCGCTATCCGTCAACGTGAGCGCCGGGACCACTCCGACCTTCAGCTGGGATGCGGCGTGCCAGATCCAGGAGGTCATCGTGGCGTTCCCGGGCCCGGGCGCCATCGTCTGGAGCGCGATCAGCGTCAACCAGACGAACTCGATCGCCTCTCCGGTCGTCTATGCGTCCACGCCACCCGGTGCGGCGCTGACGGCAAACATGGTCCAGTTCCTCGTGGCCGGCACCACCTACGATGTCACCCTGCTCCGGGCGGCCGACACCCCCGGGGGACCGCTCCAGTTCGCGGGGGCCGCGACGTTCGTCCCCTGAACGGTCCGGTCTGACCGCTCGCCGTTCCCCGCGCGTCCCGTACCGAACCCTGCAACCCGACATCCGTTCAACCCGAGGCTGTTGACGCCGGCCGGAAGGCGTCGTACGGTCTCAGCGCATGGGCGACGTGCGCACGGAGTTCATCGGAGCGGCGACCTGGCACGGCGCGCTGCAGCGCGCCGAGGCGATCCTCAAGGCGCACCCCGAGCTGGCGACGAGCGATATCCACACCGCCGCCATCCTGGGCGACGACGCCGCCGTGCGCTGCTTCATCGCGCAGGACCCCAAGAGCGTCACGGCGACGAGCCCACCCTACGAGGGGGACGCGCTCAACTATCTCTGTCTCTCGAAGTACTTGCGGCTCGACCCGGCGCGGTCGGACGCGTTCCTGCGGGCCGCGACCGCGCTGCTGGATGCCGGCGCCGACCCGAACACCGGATTCTGGACCACCGGACAGTTTCCCGAGCGTGAGACGGCGTTGTACGGCGCGGCGGGCGTCGCGCATCATGTGGCCATGACCCGCCTGCTCGTCGAGCGGGGCGCCAATCCCCGGGACGAAGAAGCGGTCTATCACTCGCCGGAGGAATACGACCTCGGCGCCATGCAGGTGCTGGTGGAGTCCGGCAAACTCACCCAGGACGATCTCGCCCTCATGCTGGTGCGCAAGCACGACTGGCACGACTACGACGGGGCGAAGTATCTGCTCGAGCACGGCGCCGATCCGAACGTCGACCGGAGCCGAGGCTGGCACCCGCTCCATCACGCCATCGCGCGCGACAACAGTCTCGAGATCATCGAGCTGCTGCTCGACCATCATGCCGACCCCACAACGAGCGAGAAAGGCGTTTCTGGCGTGGCCCTGGCCGCGCGCAAAGGCCGGGGCGACGTGCTCGGGGCGTTCGAGCGGCGCGGGATTCCCATCACACTGCAGGGCGTCGACCGGCTGATCGCCGCGTGCGCCCGGAACGACGCCGCGCAGGTTCGCGAGATCACGAATCGAGAGCCGCAGCTCCTCGCGGAGCTGCTGGCACAAGGGAGCACGCTGCTGGCCGAATTCACGGGCACCTGGAACACCGCGGGTGTCCGCCGCCTGCTGGACCTCGGCGTGCCCGTCGCCGCCCTGTACAAGGGCGATGGCTACTTCGACATCGCACCCAACAGCACGGCACTGCACGTAGCCGCCTGGAAGCTCCGGGCCGATCTCGTACGGCTGCTGATCGAGCGAGGCGCTCCGGTGAATGCCAAGGATGGCAAAGGACGCACGCCCTTGATCCTCGCCGTGAAGGGATGTGTGGACTCGTACTGGACCGAGCGCCGTACGCCCGAGCCCGCCCGGTTGCTGCTCGCCGCGGGGGCCTTGAAGGATGGCATCACCGTCCCCTCGGGGTACGCCGAACTCGACGCCGTGCTCCGCGTCGGCATCCCCTGATGGGGCGCGCGCCGCAGATCACCAACCCACTGAGCCGGTTTCTCTCGGTCGCCAGCGTCGAACGGAGCGTTGCGTTCTATCGCGACGTGCTCGGCTTCCTGGTGCGGGCGCAGGCGGTCGAGTCGGGTCCGGCACGGATCGAGCTCGTCACCGCCGCAAGCGCCAGCGACAGCACCGGGCAGGTCCGGCCCCGCGGAGCGGCGATCCTGTTCTTCGAGACCGACGACGTCGCCGCGCTGCGGGACGCCGTGCTCGCCCGGGGCGGGAAGCCAAGCGAGCTGGAAAAGGCGAACTGGATCAAGATGCAGCTGTTCGAAATCCGAGACCCGGACGGCCACACCCTGTGGTTCGCGCAATCGTTTCAGCAAACCGAACAGGGAAAGGACCCATTGCGGCAGCTCCAGCAGATGTTGCCCGAGCTGCCGCTCAGTGACGTTCCCGCCGGGGTGGCCTACTACCAGAAAGTCCTCGGTTTCAGGATCAACTACGCCCAGGACGATCTCGGCGTCATGGACCGCGACGACGTGACGGTCGTGCTGATCGCCCGGACCGGGAAGCACACGGGGATCGGATCGTGCGAGGCGTACGTGCGCGACGCCGACGCACTGTACGCCGAGCTCGTGGCCCGAGGGGCCAACGTGCAAGGTGAGCCGGTGAGCCACCCGTGGGGACTGCGCGATTTCCGCGTGCTGGACCTCGAGGGAAACCGGATTACATTCGCCCAGCCGTTCGAGTGAGCGCAGGCCCCCAGTTCATCCCATCCGTTCCAAGGAGCGTGATCATGCTGCACCGCCTCCCCCGGAGCATCCCGGCCGTGGTCGTTCTGACCTTGGCCGCGTGTGCCACACGCCAGCAGGCCGTCCAGCTGAACGGCGACTGCGCCGATGCCTACCAGGCACACATCTGCTCCTGGGCGACGCTGCAGGGGAAGACCGTCGTCGAGGTCGGCGTGATGCTGCCCGTGGCCGCCATCGAGAACGCCCCGGCTCAGGAGCCGATGGTCTGGCCGCCGGTTCCGGCGGCGGTGCTGCAGCTGCCGGAGTCCGCTCAACAACAGAGTGGCCTCATGCAGTTCACGATGTTCTGGGAAGCGGAGGGTCATCCGCCCAAGCCCTACTTGACGCCGCATTTCGACTTTCACTTTTACACGATTTCGCCCGCCGAACGGTCCGCCATCGACTGCTCGGATGTCTCCAAGCCGGCCGCGCTGGCGGCCGGATACAGCCTGCCGGACGCGCCGTTGCCGCCTGAGATGGTCAAGATGACCGGAGTCAGCACGCTCGTCGGTATCTGTGTCCCGCAGATGGGCATGCACTCCCTCTTGACCACGGAGATGGAAAGCCAGACCGCGTTCCGCGGCAGCATGGTGATCGGGTACTACCACAGCAAGCCGATCTTCATCGAGCCGATGCTCTCACGCGCCATGCTGCTCGAGAAGCGCTCGTTCGATCTCCCGATTCCGAGCATCCCCGGACTCAGCGGCAGCTATCCCCGGGTGTTCCACGGGACGTATGATGCGCAACAGAACGCCTACCATTTCGCGTTCTCCGACTTTCGGCCCGGTGCCTAGCAGGCCCAGCGCCACCCGTGGCCGCTGAGGCACGGTGGCGCTCGCGGCCGCTCTGGCGCTGTCCCCGGTGCGGACACCGGTTCGTCACCCGCAACCTGTGGCATTCCTGCGGGCGCCACCAGCTCGCCGATCACTTCGCCGGCAAACCGGCGAGCCTGCGGGCGACGTTTCGGCGCTGGATCGCGGTCGCCCGATCGTGCGGGCCGGTGACGGTGTACGCCCAGAAGACCCGCATCGTGATCCAGGCCCGCGTCCGGTTCGCGGGTGCCGTCGTGCGCCAGGAGTGGCTCGACGCAGGCCTCTGGCTGCGGCGGCGTGTCACCCATCCGCGCGTGCACCGCATCGAAAACTTCGGACGCCTCGGGTACGCCGTGCACTTTCGCCTGACCGCGCCCGCGGACATCGATCGTCGCCTGGCCGCCTCCGTCTGTGAAGCGTACGGGGCCGCGGTCGTCGCGAAGTAGTGATCAGGGCGTAAATGCACCTTCGCGGACTACTGACCCCTTCTCCGTATTGCTAGACTCGGCTTGCGGTCGGTAAGACCCGGGCGTACGATGAATCCGTGATCGCTCGAATGGGTGCCGCCCTCCTGTTACTGTCATGGTCGGTGGCCGTGCCCGCCGCACCCCCAGGCACCGCCCCGACGCCCCGGGCCTGATATGCGGCCTGCACATCTGCTCGGAACGTTGCTTGGCATCCTACCCGTACTCCCCGGAATGTCGTATCCCGATCCGCCCGAAGCCTGCAAACTCCTCACCTTGAGCGACGTCACCGCCGTGCTCGGCGCTGGGTACGCGGAGGGGCCAGTGATGGCCATTACGAACACGAGCGAGATGAGCACCTGCCTCTACCAGCACGGTCGGGGCAACACTGTGGCCATCGCGATCCTTCCCGCCCCGAGCGGCGATGCCAAGGGCGCGGTCCTCTCGCGCCAGGAGAGCCAGCGGCGGTTCGGCCGCGCCGTGACAGCCCTGCCCGGCGTGTGCGACGTGGCGTTCGTCGTCGAGATTACGCCAGCCAACACTACGCTGATCTCAGCCAAGGGTCCCTGGCAGATCGAGTATCAGATCATGACGGGAGGGAAACCGGACGCCAACGCCGAGCAGCAACTCGCGAAAGTCGTGTGCGCTCGGCTACCATAAGGTAGGGCGCGCGTGCTCGCCCACAACAAACCGCCAGGGAGCCCAATGATGCGACTCACACTTCCCCTGAGCCTCTTGGTTCTGACCGGTCTTGCCGGCTGCATGAAGGACCAGCAGGCCCGGTTCGCGCGCATGGTCGACTCGTTGCAGCGCGTGGGGTCCGCCCGCGCCGGCGGCTCGAGCGGCGGTGACCCCTGCACCCTCCTCAGCCGCGGCGAAGCGGAGCAGGTCCTCGGCGCGTTGCGGCACGATCCCTATCGCACGGACGGCAGCGGGGCGCCCGCGCCCGATGGCAGCAGCTGCCGCTATGAGACACAGACTGGCCGCCACCTCAGCATGGAGGTCAGCTTCGACGGCGCACAGATCGGCATGCGCGCCATCGGTCTCGGGGCGCAGATCGCGAGCCCGGTGTTCGGCTCCGACAGCGCGCAGCTCGGCGCGGTCCGCGGCCACTGGGACGAGGTCCACCTGATGCCCGGCCACCTCATGGCCCGCAAGGGCGACGCCATGGTGG
>JBGPHP010000041.1:0-18081 GCA_041484445.1 Gemmatimonadota bacterium | reverse complement strand
GGTGGTCCGCGATCCGGCCGGCGAGCACTATCGCCTCGGCCCCGAAGCCATCGTCCTGGGCGCCCGCGCCGCCCGCGCCAGCGATCTGCGCGCCACCGCCGCCCCGGAGCTCCGCGCCCTCGCCGCGGACACGGGGGAAACTGCCACGCTGGAAGTCCCGGTTGGGAGCGACATGCTGATCCTCGACGAAGTCGCCGGACCCGCCCTGCTCGGGGCCGTGCCGGAAGTGGGCACCCGTTGGCCGGGGCACGCGACCTCAACCGGAAAGGCACTGCTGGCGCTGTTGCCGGACGCGCGACGCCGCGACCGGATCGCGCCCCGACTCACCCGGCACACCGCCCGGACCATCGTTACGCTGGCGGCGCTGGAGCGCGAGCTGGCCCGAATCCGGCGGCGCGGCTATGCCGTCGCGGTCGAGGAGCTCGAGCGCGGTTACGTCGCCGTCGGCGCTGCCGTGCGGGATCACGAAGGCCTCCCCTTGGCGGCCATCAGCGTCGGCGGACCCCGCCTCCGCTTCCCGGCGGCGCGCCTCGCCACTCTCGGACGGCGCGTGCGGGCCGCGGCGGCCCGCGTCTCGGCCGCCCTGGGCTACCGGAGTGGAGCATGCTGAAAGAGACGCCGTTCCACCCACGCACCGCCGCCCTGATGGAAGGGCAGGCCTGGCGCCGCTGGGCCGGCTACGTGGTGGCGAGCGCTTACGAGCTGAGCCACGAGCGGGAATACCACGCCATCCGCAGCTCGGCCGCCCTGTTCGATGTCTCACCGCTCTACAAGTACATGGTGCGGGGTCACGATGCGGCGCGGCTGCTCGACCGCATCGTGACGCGCGACGTGCTCGGCAGCAAGGTGGGCCAGGTCCTGTACACGCCCTGGTGCGATGCGCACGGCAAGGTGATCGACGACGGCACCGTTTCCCGCCTCGATGAGACGACGTTCCGGATGACGGCCGCGGACCCGAACATCCGCTGGCTGCACCTCAACGCCACCGGCCTTCACGTCACCATCGAAGACGTGTCCGAGCGCACCGCCGCGCTGTCGATCCAGGGGCCGAACGCCCGCGCCATCCTCGAGCTGGCCTGCGGCCAGCCGCTCACGGGTCTCAAGTACTTCCGCCTCACCGCCGGAAAGATCCGCGGCGTCCCGGTGACGATCTCCCGCACCGGCTATACCGGTGACCTGGGGTACGAGGTGTGGATCGACGCCGCGCACGCCCTCGCCGCGTGGGACGCCCTCGTCGAAGTCGGCACCGGATACGGGATCACCCCGGCCGGCATGCTCGCCCTGGATCTCGCCCGGAACGAAGCGGGCCTGCTGCTCATCGAAGTGGACTACATCTCGGCGCACCACGCCCAGATCGACGCGCAGACATCCACGCCGTTCGAGCTGTCGCTCGGCTGGACCGTGGCCCTCGACAAGGAACGCTTCATCGGCCAGGACGCGCTCAAGCGCGAGCACGCCCGCGGGCCCGCGTGGCGCTTCGTGGGGATCGAAGTGGACTGGGACTCGCTCGAGCGGCTCTATGCCGACGTGGGGCTCCCGCCCAAGCTCCCCACCACCGCCTGGCGGTCGAGTGTCCCGCTGTACGTCGGCGGGCTGCAGGTGGGATACGCGACGAGCGGGTGCTGGTCGCCGCTGCTCAAGCGCTACATCGCGCTCGCTCATCTCGAGGCGCGCTTCGGCGAGCCGGGAACGGCCGTGGAGATGGAAGTCACCGTCGAGCACCGCCGCCGCCGGGCCGCCGCGACGGTCCGTCCCCTGCCGTTCTTCAACCCCGAGCGCAAGCGAGCCTGAGATGGCCCCGACCTGGGACGCGATCATCATCGGGGGGGGCCACAACGGGCTCGTCACCGCGGCGTACCTGGCGCGGGCCGGCCGCAAGGTGCTCGTGCTGGAGCGGCGCTACCGCGTAGGTGGCGCCGCGGTGAGTGAAGAGATCTACCCGGGCTTCAAGTTCTCCGTGTTCTCCTACGTCGTGAGCCTGCTGCGGCCGGAGATCATTCGCGATCTCGACCTCCCGCGCCACGGTCTCGAGATCCTGCCCCTCGAGAGCACGGTCACGCCCATGGACAACGGCGACTACCTCGCCGCCTGGGGCGACCCCGACAAGACCCGCCGCGAGATCTACCGCCATTCGCCGCGCGACGCGGAGGCGATGGTCGAGTTCGGGAGGCTGATGCACCACATGGCCCAAGCGGTCAAGCCGATCCTGGGCATGATCCCTCCGGATCCGACGTCGCTCTCGCCGCGCGACCTGCTCGGTCTGCTCAAGCTGGGGCGCCATTTCCGGAGCCTGGGCCCCGAGCACGTCCACGCGCTCTACAAGCTCATGACGATGAGCTCCGCCGACTATCTGGACGAGTGGTACGAAACCGACGTGCTCAAGGCCACCAAGTCGGCGAGCGGGATCATCGGGACGTTTCTCGGGCCGCGCTCACCGGGAACGGCGTACGTCCTGCTGCATCACTACATGGGGGAAATCGACGGCTCGTTCCGGGCCTGGGGATTCGCCAAGGGCGGCACCGGGGCCATCAGCGAGTCCATCGCCGGCGCCGCCCGGCGCTTCGGCGTCGAGATCCGCACCGACGCGCCCGTCACCCGCGTGCTCCTGAAGCGCGGCCGCGCCACCGGGGTGGTGCTCGAGAACGGCGAGGAGCTGCGCGCCCGCACGGTCGTCTCCAGTCTCGATCCGCACCGCACGTTCCTGCAGCTCGTGGGGGAATCGGAGCTCCCCGATGATTTCGTGTCGGATATCAGGCGCTACAAGTTCCGCGGGTCCTCGGGCAAGGTGAATCTGGCGCTCGACGAGCTGCCCAACTTCACGTGCATGCCGGGGGTCGGGCCGCATCTGCGCGGCGCGATCTCCGTCAGCCCGAGCGTCGACTATCTGGAGCGCGCCTACGACGACGCCAAGTACGGCGAGTTCTCACGCCAGCCCTACATGGACGTCATCATCCCGTCGATGATCGACCCGCACATGGCGCCGCCCGGCAAGCACGTGATGTCGATCTTCGTGCAGTACGCCCCGTACAACGTGACCGGCGGGTGGACCGACGCCAAGCGCGAGGCGTTCGGCGATACGGTCGTCGATACGCTGGCGCGCTATGCGCCGAACCTGAAGCAAGCGATCCTGCACCGGCAGGTCATCACCCCGGCCGACATCGAGCGCATCACCGGCCTCACCGAGGGGAACATCTTCCAGGGCGAGCTGGCCCTGCATCAGCTGTTCTTCCTGCGCCCGGCGCCCGGCTGGGCCAAATACCGCACGCCGATCCGCCGGCTGTATCAATGCGGCTCGGGCACACACCCGGGCGGGGGGATCATGGGTGCGTCGGGGCGACTCGCGGCGCTCCGCATCCTCGGGGACGGGCGATGACGCGTGATCTGATCGTCATCGGCGGCGGTGTGAACGGTCTCGTCACCGCCGCCTACCTCGCGAAAGCCGGTATTCAGGTGCTGGTGCTGGAAGCGCGCAGCACGCCCGGCGGGCTCGCCGGCACCGAGGAGGTCATGCCCGGCTTCCGGAGCGACGTCGCGGGCCTCGACGCCGGGTGGCTGCTGCCCGACATCGCCGACCACCTCAAGCTCGGCGCCGCCGGGTTGGAGCTCGTGGTTCCCGAGGCGAGCGTGTTCAGCCCCTTGCCGGACGGCCGTTCCCTGACGCTGTGGACCGACCCCACGCGGACGGCCGAAGAGATCGCCAGGTTCTCCGCGGAGGACGCCAGTCGTTGGCCCGCGTTCACGGCGCAGCTCGCGCGCTTCGCCCGCGTGCTGGAAGCCGTTTATGCGGTGACCCCGCCGCGCATCCCGGACGCGCGCGGACGGGACTTCGCGACGCTGCTCGGCCTGGGCCGCCGGCTGCGCGGGCTCGGGAAGCGTGAGATGGTGGAGTTCCTGCGCGTGGCGCCGATGTCCGTGGCGGAGTGGCTCGATGACTGGTTCGACACTGACGCCCTCAAGGGCGCCGTCGGGGCGGGCGGCGTCACCCGCATCCTGCAGGGTCCCCGCTCGGCCGGCACCGCGTTCGTGCTGCTCCATCATCATGTCGGGCGTCCGGCGGGAGCGGTGCGCAGCGCACAGCTCGTGAAAGGCGGGCTCGGCTCGCTGGCGCGAGTCCTCGCGGACGTGGCGAAGGGATTCGGCGCCGAGATCCGTACGGCGGCTCCGGTGCGAGAGATCGTGGTGCGGGACGGGCGGGCCATCGGCGTCGCACTGGAAACGGGCGAGCACATCGCCGCGCGCCGCGTGGTCTCGAGCGCCGATCCCCGGCGCACGATGTGCGGGCTCGTCCCGGCCGCGCACCTGGACCCCGAGTTCGTGCGCGCGGTCAACAACATCCGGTTCCGCGGGGCCGTGGCCACAGTCCATCTGGCGCTCGCTGAGCTGCCGCAGTTCACGTCGCGTCCCGCCGAAGGCGCATTGCGCGGAGCGATCACCGTCGCCCCCAGCCTCGACTACCTGGAGCGCGCGTACGACGACGCGAAATACGGGGGCGTCTCACGCCAACCGTTCCTGGAGGCCCGCATCCCGACGCTGCTCGACCCGAGTCTCGCTCCACCCCGGCAGCACCTCATGACTGTCCAGGTGCAGTACGCCCCGTATCACCTTCGGGCCGGCGTCTGGGACGCCGCCGCCCGCGAGCGCATCGCCGATTCGGTGGTGGCGAGCCTGGGTAACTACGCGCCGAACCTGCGCGCCAGCGTGCTCGCGCGCCACGTCGTGATCCCCAAGGATCTCGAGGAGCGCTTCGGGCTCACCGAGGGCCATCCCTACCACGGGGAAATGACGCTCGACCAGATTGTCTTCATGCGTCCGGTGGCCGGATGGGCGCGTTACCGGACGCCGGTCAAGGGACTGTTCCTGTGCGGTGCGGGCACCCATCCGGGCGGTGGTCTCGCCGGGGCGCCCGGCCGCAATGCCGCGCGCGAGCTGTTGCTGAAGGAGGGTCGCCGATGAGCTCGTTCGTGAAGACCGTCGACTCCTACCGCCCGGGCGCGCGGACGATGCCCGGGCGCTACTACACGGCGCCCGAGATCCTCGCCGAAGAGCAGGAAAAGATCTTCGCGTGCCACTGGATCTCGATCGGGCGCTCGACCGACTTCGCCGAGCCCGGTGCGTACCGCCTCGTGGAGATCGCGGGCGAGTCCCTGATCGTCCTTCGCGACCAGCAGGGCGCGCTGCGCGCCTTCTACAACATCTGCCGCCACCGCGGCACCCGGCTCTGCACTACGACTCCCGGCCGGCTGTCCGAGACGATCCAGTGCCCCTACCATGCCTGGACCTATGCCCTGGACGGCCGGCTGATCGGCGCTCCCCACATGAACGAGGTGGAGGGATTCGAGAAGCGTGACTATCCCCTCCATGCGGCCGCCCTGGCCGAGTGGGAAGGATTCGTGTTCGTCACCCTGGCGGCCGAACCGCTGCCGTTCGCCGCGTCGTTCGCCCCCCTGCTCGAGCGGTTCCGCCACTACCAGCTGCCCCGCCTGCGGACGGTGCGTCGCATCGAGTACCCGGTGCACGCCAACTGGAAACTGATCATGCAGAACTACTCGGAATGCCTGCACTGCCCCACTATCCACCCCGAGCTCAGCACCAAGCTGCCCTATACGAGCGGCGCCAACGACCTGGTCGAGGGACGGTTCCTCGGCGGGTACATGGAGATCAAGGCGCCCAATCAGAGCGCCACCATGACCGGACGGTCCTGCGGCCTGCCCTTGGGCGAGCTCTCGGCGGAGGACCAGCGGCGGGCGTTCTACTACACGCTGTTTCCCACCATGATGATCAGCCTGCACCCTGACTATGCCGTCTATTACACGGTGTGGCCGGTGGGTCCGGCCGAGAGCCGGGTGGTCTGCGAGTGGATGGTGCACCCCGATTCTCCGGCCAGCCCGGGCTACAACATCGCCGACGCCGAGGAGTTCTGGGACCGCACCAACCGGCAGGATTGGGACATCTGCGAGCGCAGCCAGCTCGGCGTGGCGTCTCGCCGCTACGCTCCGGGGCCCTATTCCCCGCGCGAGAGCGTACCGGCTGCCTGGGATCGCGAGTACCTGCGGCAGATCGGGCACCGCGCCGAATAGCGCGGCGTCACGCCCCGCCCGCCACCCGTTCCGCCGGGTCCTGGCGATAGAATCCCCTGAGCTCTGCGTAGAGATCGGGATAGCGGCGCCGCAGCTCTTCGGGGTTCCCGAAGAACGTCTCGGTCGCCACGGCGAAGAACTCCGCACGGTTGGTCGCGCCATAGGCGTTCAACACGTCCGGCACGCCGTCCTCCGCCGAGCGCCGCAGCTCGTCGAATCGCTGCTGCAGCACCCGCGCCCAGGTGCGCGTCGAGGAGGGAGCCTCGAGCAGCGGTGTGCCGTCCACGTACCCGTCCTCGCGGTCCAGCTCGTGGGCGAACTCGTGCAGCACCACGTTCTGCCCATCCCCCGTGTCCGACGCCCCATGGAGCGAGCTGTCCCACGCGAGCACGACGGCGCCGCTGACGTGTTCGCCCAACAGCGGCTCCGGATGCGGGATCACGCCGACGTACATCCGGCCGTCGATCGCCGGGCTCCGCCGCAGGAACGTGCTCGGGTAGAGGATGATGGTGCGCACCCCCGGATAGCAGCCGGCATCGAGGTGCAGGATCAGCAGGCACGCCTGGGCGGCGACGATGATCTTCATCTCATCGGTGACCTCGAGGCCGCCGCCACCTTCGAAGTGCTTCTCGCGGAGGAACGTCTGAACCAGCTCGAACAGACGGTCCCATTCCCCGGGGGTCAGCCGCCGCACCAGCGGCACGCGCGTCTCGAGCAGCGCGCGCCACTGCTCCGGAGCGCGAACGCTCGGGGTCGTGCTCGCCGGCGGCTTCCAGCGCCGCACCAGCGCCCATCCGGCGAAGAGGCAGAGCAGCAGGACGGCCCCGACGACCGCGGGAATGGCGATCGCTTCCATCAGCGCAGGGCGACGCCGAAGGCGATGTCCAGGCGCATCTACTCGTACCGGATCGCGTCGACGGGCGACAGACGTGCCGCCCGCAGTGCGGGGTAGATGCCGAAAGCCATCCCCACGAAGATGGCGGCCCCGGCCGCGAGCACGAGCGTGCCGGGCGTAAACGCCGCAAACACGACTGCCTGTGTCTTCGCGCGCATCAGTCCCGTCACGCCGAAGGCCCCCGCCAATCCCAGGGCCGTGCCCACCGCGCTGCCGGCTGCGGTGATCGCCACGGATTCCGCCAGGAACTGCACCAGAATGTCCCGGTCGCTCGCCCCGGTCGCCTTGCGCACGCCGATCTCGCGCGTCCGCTCCGCGACGGAAGCCAGCAGAACGTTCATGATGCCGATGCCGCCGACCAGCAATGAAATCCCTGTGATCGCACCCATCAGCAGCTTGAAGATCAAGATCCCTTGCTGCGCCTGTGACACGCGATTCTCCCGCGTCCCGATCGCGAGCCGGCCGCGCCAAGCACCGAACCGGGCATCCAGCCAGCGCTCCACACCGGCCTTCACGACCGCTACGTCTTCCACTCGACCGGCATGAACCACCAGCACCGGCGCGCGCGGCATGGCTACCGGCACCATGGCCGTGACCGCTCCGCCGAAGGGAACAGTGAGCCCGAGCTCGGTCTCCCCCGGCCGCTCCGCGAGGATCCCCACCACGAGACGCGGCCGTGCCTGCACATAGACGGTATCGCCGACCAGACTGGACGCGGCGGCCCCGGCCGCCAGCTCGAGCGCGAGTCGATGGGACAACACGGCCACCGCAGCGCTGTCGCGGGCATCGGCCGCTGTGATGAAGCGCCCAGCCAGGAGCGAGGGCCCCACGGAGATTCCGGGCGCGATCCCGGACACGAGCGCGGCCCGAGGCGGTGGTCCGCCCGGCGTGGTGACGAGTCCGGTGCCCGACAGGTGCAGCGACGCATCGGCGACACCCGGAACGGCAGTCCGAAGGGCAGCCGGGTCGGAGGCCGTGAACTTTGGGAAGGCCGTATCGGGAACGAGGAGCCCATCCATCAGATGGCTGGTTTGCGGCGTGAGGACGACCGCCTGGAGATCGGTCGTGCGCTCGATCTGCTGGCGAGCGTAGCGTTCCACGCCATCCCCCACCGCGAGCACCGCGACCAGCGCCGCTACGCCGATCACGATGCCCAATGTGGAGAGGCCGGTCCGCATCGGGTTCACGCGCAGCCCCCGCACCCCTACGAGGCAAGAGGCGATCAGCCCGGCACTCAGTGCGCCGTCCCTCCGGGTGTCGAAAACACCCGCGCCAGTGAGCGGAGCAGACCCCCATCGGGAGAGCCCCCATCGGGCGCCTCGGCGAGCACGACCGCGAGCCGGCGCCGCAGCAGCGGGTCCCGGTAGGCCTGGGCGGCGAACTGCAGCGTGATCGGTATGAACCAGGACGCCTGCCGCGCGCCCGCCCCCGCGCGCGCAACGGCGGCGTACTGCTCGAACAGGCCAAGCAGGAAGGCGCTCTTCGAGGGGAACTGCCGGTAGATGGCCCCTTTCGTGAATCCCGCGGCCCGGGCGACGTCGTCCAATGTGGCGAGATCGAAGCCGCGGTCGGCGAAGACCTTCAGGCCGGCTTCGACGAGCAAGCTGCGTGTTTCCGCTTTGCGCTTCTGCCGTATAGAACCCATACGTATCTAAGATACGAACGGGTATCTAGAACAGCAAATCCCCACCCCCGCGCCGGAGTGTGGGGTACCAGCGGGTATCCGAACGCCGCCACCGGTGACAACCAGGGCCGGCACTCGAACATCATGATGATACCAATGAGTATCTCCGATACCTCTGCGTAGCGTGTCGTCTGCCTTGACTCGACTCCATCCCGGTCTAGGTTTGGCTCTCGGCGCGGCCAGAGAGGCCGTGTCGTCGCGACTTCCGGAGACTGGCTGATGCCGTACATCATCGTCGAGCCGTGCATCAACGTCAAAGACCGCTCCTGCGTGGATGTCTGTCCGGTGGACTGCATCTACGAAGGAGAGGATCAGCTCTACATCCACCCCGATGAGTGTATCGACTGCGGGGCGTGCGAGCCGGAGTGCCCGGTGACGGCGATCTTCCCCGAAGAAGACGTGCCGCCGCAATGGAAGTCCTTCATTGCCAAGAACAAGGATGTGTTTCAGGGCGACAACCCGCCCGGCAAACCCTCGCCGGAGCGCGGCGCGAAGTAGCCGACCTACAACCCGTCCAGGAACTCCCGCACCGCTCGGGTGACCCGGTCGGGTTGCTCCAGCGGCGCGAGGTGCCCCGCGCCTTCCACCTCGACATACCGCGCCCCCGGTATCCGCTGCGACATCGTCTTGGCCAGCGCCGGGGGCGTCACCGCATCTTCCGCCCCACAGATCACCAGGGTCGGCACGCGAATCCCGCTCAAGAGCGACGTCGAATCGGGCCGGTCCCGCATCGCGCGCAGCGCCCCCACGACGCCCGCGATCGGCTGGCGCAGCACCATGGCGTGCGCGCGCTCCGTGAGGAACGGATTCCGGGTGCGGCTGGTCGCACCCAGCAGTTTCGGCAGCAGCAGCCCGGCGAGCGCCTCCAGCCCTTCCCGTTCGACCAGGGCTGCCTGTTCGTCCCGGGTGTGTTTCCCCTCGGTAGTGTCGGCTTCAGCCTTCGTATCGCACAGGATCAAGGCGCGCACCAGCTGTGGGTAACGACGGATAAATTCGAAGAGGACGTACCCGCCCATCGAGAACCCGCAGCACACGAGCGACGCGACGTCGAGCGCAGTGCAGATCCGTCGGAGATCCTCCGCATAGCGCACCACGCTGTATCCGTCCGCCGGCGCGTCCGAAGCGCCCGCGCCCCGCAGGTCCGGCGCGACACACCGCCAGCCGCTCACCCCGTCGAGCTGCTGACTCCACATCGCGTGGTCGAACGGGAACCCGTGCACGAGCAACAACGCGGGTCCTTCGCCCCGCACCGCCACCGCTAGCGTCGCACCGTCCCCGGGCACCCGCAGCATCGTCGTCACGGGCCCAACCATACGCCGCGCGTGTCGGGGCCGCGAGGCTATCTTTGAGCATGCGCGTATCCACCGATTACATCCGCCATGCCGCTCGCGCCGCTCGGAAGTGCGCGGGCGACCCGCTGGGCGGGGCCCCGCAACCTCCGGACCCCGAGTTCTACAAGACCCTCGCCAAGGCGCTCGAGGAGATCGCCGGCGGCCTGGAGCTGCTGGGTAAGGGAGAAGAGTGAGCGGCTACCGCTACGTCGACACCGCCGCCGCGCTCGACGACGTGGTCGCGTCGGCCCGAGCGGAGCCGCTCGCCGCCGTGGACACGGAAGCCGCGAGTTTCCATCGCTACATCGATCGTGTATACCTCGTCCAGCTGTCCACGCGGCATGCCACCGCGATCATCGACCCCCTCGCCGTCGCCGACCTCGCTCCCCTGGGCGCGCTGCTCGCCGACCCCCGCGTGGAAAAGGTGTTTCACGACGCCGACTACGATCTGCGGATTCTCGATCGTGACTATCACGTCCGGGCCCGCCACATGTTCGACACCAGGATTGCGGCGCAGCTCCTGGGGGAGCCGGCCATCGGGCTTGCCGCCCTGCTGGAAAAGTTCGCCGGCGTACGCCTGACCAAGACACATCAGCGCGCTGATTGGTCTCAGCGCCCCCTATCCGCCGCTATGCTCGACTACGCGGCGGACGACACCCGCCATCTTCCCGCGCTGCGCGATGCCATGCGGGCCCGGCTGGAGGCGGCGGGCCGGCTGGCCTGGGCGGAGGAAGAGTTCCTCTGGTTGGAGAACCTGCGCTGGACCGCCCCGGGTGGCGCCAACGGCGGTGAGGCCTATCTGCGGATCAAGGGAGCGAAGGCGCTCCGCCCGCGGCAGTTGGCCGCCCTCCGAGAGCTCGTCGCCTGGCGCGACGGGGTCGCCGCCGAGCGCGACACCGCGCTGTTCCGCATCATCGGGAATGAAGCGCTCCTGGCGGTGAGCCAGGCGCTGCCGCCATCGGCTGCTGCGCTCGGTGAAATCCGCGGACTCCCGGCGAGCCTCGCCCGGCGCTACGGCCCCGCGCTCGTGACGGCGGTGGGCCGGGCCCTGCGCTTGCCGGAGCACGAGCTGCCGAAGCGGGAGCGGGGACCTCGGGTGGCGCGGGATCCGGAGCTCGAGACGCGTGTCGAACGCCTCAAGACGGCCCGCAACGCCGTGGCGCAGCAGCTCGCCATCGACCCGGGCGTGCTATGCGGCAAATCGACCCTCGAGGTGATCGCCCGCGCCCGCCCCGGCGACCGGGCGGCGCTGGCGGAGATCGGCGACCTGCGACGTTGGCAGGTGGATGTTCTGGGAGAGGCGTTGCTGCAGACGCTGGCGTGAGGGCCGGCTAGAACCCCATCATGGCGCGGATCTTCGGCTCGATCTTCTCCGGCGTCCAGTAGGGCTCCCACACGATCTCGATATCGACGTCTTTCACTCCGTCCAGCGTCCGCAGCGTCTTATGAATGTCGTTCATGATCTCCGGGCCCGCGGGACACCCGGGCGATGTCAACGTCATGCGGATGTGGACGTTGCCGTCCTCCAGCTCCACATCGTAGACCAGCCCCAGGTCCATGATGTTGAGGTTCAGCTCGGGATCCTTGATCGAGCGTAGCGCGGTCCGGACCGCGCCCTCGAGTGTGGTTTCCGTCGTCACAGCGGTTTCCTCCCTCCGCCAATCTGCTCGGGAAGCTCGCTCGCCGGGAGCCCCCGCACCGCGCAGCGGCGGCTGCGCGCGATGCGCGCATACACGCGCCGCGCCACTGGCCGCACCCCGGGTAGGGCGAACCCCCAAGCCCACCACCACTTCCCCGGCAACAACCGTCCCAGCTCGGGCACCGCGTCCGCCCCGGCAAACACCCGATCGTCGGGAAGCACCAGATGCATCGCGGCCGCGAGCGCGGGCAGCGGGACCCCGAACCGGCGAACCGCTTCCTCGTCCTGAAACGGGACGAAGCGCAGCCGATGTTCCCGGTCCCAGCGGCGCAGCAGCTCGACCGCGCGCCGGCACATCCCGCACTCTCCGTCGTAGATGAGCGTGGGCGCTTCAGTTCGTGCGGGCATCGATCGCTGCGGCGGCGGCGTCCGCGAGCCGGCCGCGCACGCCCTTGACCACGGTGAAGGGCTCGCGGCTCCGCGGCCCGTAGGCGCGGTTCGTCAGCAACACGACGAATACGCCGCGGTCCGGGTCGATCCAGAGTGACGTCCCGGTCCAGCCCGTGTGGCCCACGCTGTGGGGCCCGAACCGGCTCCCCGCGCTGCTCACACGCTCCCCGGTCGGCACCGCCTGCCAGCCGAGCGCCCGCGCTTCCGTCCCCGGTCCGAAGTACACCGCACGCGTGATGAACGCCCGGATCGTCTCGGCGCGTACCAGCCGCCGTCCGTCTCCCGCGACCCCCGCCCGCAGCACGAACTGCGCGAAGCGCGCGATATCGCGCGCCGTACTGAAGACGCCGGCGTTGCCGGAGACGCCTCCGAGCTTGGCGGCGGACGGGTCGTTCACCAGCCCCGCCACCGGGTGGCCATGCCACGATCCGGTCGGCGCCGCGCGCCGCATCACGCCACGGCCCGGCCGGTAGCGCGTCTCCGTCATTCCGAGGGGTTGGAAGACCTCCCGCGTCACGAACGCGTCCAGCGCTTCGCCGCAGGTGCGGCGGACGACCTCACCGAGCAGCAGCGCATTCACATCGCTGTAGACGACGCGCGACCCAGGCGTGAACCGCGGTGTCTCCGCATAGACCAGGCGCAGCAGCTCAGCCGCATCCCGCGCCCCGCGGATCGCCGCAATCGGGAGGTCGGCACGCAGCCCGGAGGTATGTGTGAGCAGTTGCCGGACCGTGATCGCTGCGGTCCCCGCGCCGGCGAATTCCGGCACGTAGCGGGTGACCGGCGCATCGAGGTCGAGCCGGCCGCGGTCCACCAGGAGCATGACGGCGGTGGTGGTGGCCACCACCTTGGTGACCGAGGCGAGGTCGTACAGCGTGCTGTCGGGATCGGCCGGGGCGCTCTGCGGCGACCAGGTGAGACGACCGTAGCCCTGGAGGTAGAGCACCGAATCGGCGGTGCCGACGGCGAGCACCGCACCGGGGTAGGCGCCGAGGCGGATGCCATCCCGGGCGATCGCATCGAACGTGGCCGCCGTCTGCAACAACACGAGCAGGGCTAGCACCAGACTCCCGGGATGCGGCGTCCGCAGGAAGGACAGTTGCCGTCGGCGCCCACGCGCTGGCGCCGGATCGTATAGCCATGCCGCTCGATCAGGAGGTCTCCGCAGTCGGGACACCAGGTGTGCTCCCAGCGGCCCACCCGGCCCGGGAGATTGCCGGCGTACACGAAGCGCAGCCCCGCTTGCACGCCGATCTCACACGCCCGCTCGAGCGTCGCCCCCGTCGTGTTGGCGGCGTCGGTCATCTTGTAGTCCTGGTGGAACGCCGTCACATGCCACGGAATCTCGGGAGAGACGGACGCGATGTACTCGGCGGCCGACCGGAGCTGCGCCTCGTCGTCGTTGAAACCCGGGACCACGAGCGTCACGATCTCCAGCCAGAACCCGCGCTCGTAGACGAGCCGGATGGCGTCGAGCACGTGCTGCAGCACGCCGCCCAACTCCCGATAGCGGCGATCGCTCATGGCCTTGAGATCGATTTTGTAGCAGTCGGTCCAGGGTCTGATGTAGTCCAAGACTTCCGGCGTGCAATTCCCGTTCGAGATGAACGCCGTGCGGAGGCCGGCTGCGCGGGCGCCCCGGAACACCTCCACCGCCCACTCCGACGTGATCAGCGGCTCGTTGTAGGACGAGCCGACCATGCGGGCGCCGCGCCGGCGGGCGAGGGTCACCAGTTCGTCCGGCGTCACGTCGGTGGGCAACACCCCCGCCGTATCGTCGCGGAGGGCCTGAGAGGTGAGCCAGTTCTGGCAGTACCCGCAGTGGAAGTCGCACCCCAGCATCCCGAAGGTGAGGGTGTCGCTGCCGGGCAGGCAATGAAAGAAGGGCTTCTTCTCCGTGGGATCGCACTGCAGCGCGGCTACGTAGCCGGCGGGCACGTAGAGTGTGCCCTCCCGGTTGTAGCGCACTTTGCAGATCCCGCGGCGTCCGGGCTTGACGAGACAGCGATGGCCGCAGGCGACGCAGCGCACCGCCCCGCCCGACAGCGATTGCACGAGCGCTCCCGGGCGGACGCGGACATCGAGCTGCTGGGCGAGCGTCGCGGCCCCGCCATCGGGAGCGGTGTGGGTCAGCAAGGGAATGACGCGACGCATCTGCTACCGCAGGCTGCCGGGGGCCAGGTCGTAGAGCAGCTGGGCCGTCCGGATGTCGCGCGGGGAGAGATCCCGCACGACCGCCTTGGCGTACATCAGGTCGGTGGAGTCGGGCGAGTGGTCGAGGCCGATCAGATGGCCGATCTCGTGAAGCGCGACGACCCGGACGTCGTCGGGGGCCAACGGGTGACCGCGCGGGTCGAAGGTCGCGATCGTCACCTGCGCCGTCCGCAAATGGCCGTCGCGATCCCACTCGAGATCGGTTTCCCCGGTCCGATCGATGTCGAACCGGGTGCGCCAGGCAAAGCGGACCTCGGCGTCCATGGAGTCCGTGGTCAAGTCGAACCGGACCGGCACACCGGCCTGCGCCCACCGGGCGAATGCGTCGCGTACCGCGTCGAGAAAAGCGGGCCGGTAGTTGGCGATCGTGTCCCCCGTGAGATGCACCCGCACCGGCCGGCCGACCCGATCGTCCCAGCGATGCAGCATCGAATCGCTCGACTCAGCGACGATGACCGAGAGGTAGGTCAGGGGATAGCTCGCCCGGATGCGGCGCCGGATTTCGGCGCGTGCCACCAGATCGAAGTAACTGGGCCCGCTCGACTCCGCGCTCGCGATTTCGGTGCCCGCTTGGCTGCGCGTCGGCGCCGGGGTGGGTGGCAGCGCGGTATCTGCCGACGCCGTGGGCGGTGGGGGCGGCGGCGGCGGCGTGCGGTCTCCCCGCAACAGGTCCCAGCCAACCGCCAGGACCATCAGTCCGATCAGTGCGCCGACGAGACGTGTGCGCTGCTGTTGCTCCATGATCGCAATATGCTCAGCGGCGGAGCGGCGCCGCTAGCTTTGCCTCCACGCGAGGTCTATGATTGTGGCCTGCTTATGGTTGGACCCTGAGTGATCGCACTCCCTGCCCGCCTGCTCATCCGGTTTCGCTGGGTGGTGATCTCGGCGTGGGTGGCGCTGGCGACGCTGCTCGTCCCGCGCGCCGCGCACGTCCAGCGAGTGTTGGCCGTGCGCGGCGGTCCCGAGCGTCCCAGCGAATCGGCGCGCGCCTCCAACCTGATCGACCAGGCATTCCCGAGTCCGTTCGCGGAATACCTGGCCATCGTAGTGCGGGGACCGGTGCCCGTGACCAACGGCCGCTATGTCGCTGTCCTGGACACGCTGTCTGCCGCCGCGGCGCGCCAGCCATTCGTGCGCCAGGTGGTTTCCACCCGGACCGTCGCCGACTCGGTCTTCGTGAGCGCCGACCGCCGTACTACCTTCCTGCTCGCCGCCCTGTCGCGCGAGCAGACGGGTGACATCACCAAGGACTTCGTCCCGGAGCTGCGCGACAGCCTCCGTGCCTCGATGAGCCGCCTGCCGGCCGGCGAGGGCTTCGACATCATGGTGACCGGGAGCGCGGCGCTGGATCACGACGTGCGGTCGATCAGTGCCGAGGATACGACGGCGGGCGAGCGCCGCGTGCTGCCGCTCACGTTGCTCGTGCTGGTCCTGGCGTTCGGCGCGCTCGTGGCGGCGACGCTCCCGATCATGGTAGGGCTGCTGGCCATCACCATCGCCCTCGGGCTGCTCACGGTGTTGGCCCATTTCTGGACGATGTCGGTGTTCGTCCTGAACATCACCACGATGGTCGGGCTCGGAGTCGGGATCGACTATTCGCTGCTCATCGTCACGCGCTTCCGGGAGGAGCTGAACCGAGGTCTGTCGCCGGTGGATGCGGCGATCCGGACCATCCGCACCGCGGGGTCGGCCGTCATGACGTCCGGCTTGATCGTAGTCGTCGGGTTCGCCGCGCTCATTACGACGCCGCTCATCGAGACGCGGTCGGTCGGCATCGGCGGGCTGCTCGTGGTGGCGACCGCCGTCCTGCTCTCCACCACGTTTCTCCCGGCCACCCTGACGCTCCTGGGACGCGACATCGACAGGCCGCGCTGGCTCGCACGCCCCCTGGCCCGGATTCACGCCCCGACCGGCTGGGAGCGCTGGGCGCGCTGGCTCGGCCACCGGCCCTGGCGCGCCATCGCCATCGGCGCGGGCATCGTCTGTCTCCTGATGCTGCCGCTCACGCAGATCCGCATCGGGCTCCCGGCCCGCAACTGGTTTCCGCTCGGCTCCGAATCCGGCCAGGGCCTCGCCCTGCTCCGCGGCATGGGGGCCAACGGCCTGATCCTCCCCACCCGGCTCGTGGTTCAGTTGCCGGAGGGCGGGTCCGCGCTGCGGGGACCCTGGCTGTTCGGGCTCAAAGTGCTGACCGATTCGCTGCGCCACGACCCACGCGTCAAGGAAGTGCGGGGGGTCGCCTCGCTCAAGGCGAATATGTCGTCGTTTCAGCTGGCCGTGTTCTACAGCGACCCCACGGGGGTGCGGGCCCGCTACCCCAAGTTCTTCGACGCCTATCTGAGCACGGACAACCGTACGACGCTGGTCGACGTCATCGCGGCCGACAGCGTCTCCCTCACCGGCATGATGGATCTCACGCGGCGCGCCCGCTCCCTGGTCGCCCACGGCGTGCGCGGGCTCGGAGCCACGCGGATCCTGGTGGGCGGGTTCGCCGCGGCCAGCGTGGACCTGCAGGAGGACTTGCTGCGCCGCTTCCCCGGTGTCGTGATGCTGGTGCTCGGCGTCACGGCCTTGATGCTGTTGGTGGCATTCCGGTCACTGCTGGTGCCGCTCAAGGCGGTGCTGTTGAACTGTCTCTCGGTCGGCGCCGCGTTCGGCGTCACCGTGCTCGTGTTTCAGCACGGGTACGGGGGTGGCCTGTTCGGCCTCGAAGGGCCGACGGAGGCGATCTTCGTCGTCGTTCCGGTGCTCGTCTTCGCCACCGTGTTCGGGCTGTCGATGGACTACGAGGTGTTTCTGCTGACGCGCGTGAAAGAGGTCTTCGACAAGACGGGGCGCAACGATCACGCGACGATGGAAGGACTGTCGATGACGGCGTCGACGATCACGTTCGCGGCCGCGATCATGATCATCGTGTTCGGGGTGTTCGCCTTCGCCCGGGTGCTGGCCGTGCAGTTCCTGGGATTCGGGCTGGCCGTGGCCGTGTTGCTCGACGCGACCCTGATCCGCATGATCCTCGTGCCGGCGATCATGCACATCGCGGGGCGCTGGAACTGGTGGCCGGGCGTGCGGGCCCCGCGGGGCGAGCGCTAGGGCGGGCCTTCGCCCATGGCATCCAGCCGCTCGAGCCGCGACCCCCACACGTCCCAGTGCCAGGCCGGCGTGCGCCGGCCGGTACGGGGGTCCTTGAGCGGTTTGTACTGGAGCCAGTCGGCTTGAAAACCGAGACGGCGACCCAGCGCGAGGAGGCGATCGCGGTCGGCGCTGACGAGGTGCACCATCGGCTCCCCCCGCAGCCGCCAGCGATGAAGCCAAACGCCGCCGTCGAGGGCGAAGCACATCCCCTCGCGGCGGCGCGTGAACTCCTGCCAGGTGCCGTTCAGTTGCAGCTGATTCTACCCTCCACCGTCGCGGTGCCCACCGGGGTCGCGGCTCCGTAGAACAGATAGCACTTCTTGGTCGAGATGCCGTGCGACGCCGTGGCCGACCAGCCGCCACCCGTCGCTTCGTTGATAGTGACCGTCACGCCACTGGACGGCTGCCAGCCATTCAGCGCGGCCTGGTTCGACGTGTAATACAGGCTGTCGAACAGAAACGCCTCTTCGGCCGTCGCCAAGTTGCGCAAATCGGACTTCATAGAGGCCAGATAGGCCTTCTCTTTCGTGTTGCCGAACTTCGGGATCGCGATGGACGCGAGTATCCCGATGATCACAACCACGATCAGGAGCTCGATGAGTGTAAAACCACGGGCCGACTTCACTGCTAGACCCTCCACGCCTCAGGATGCGCCC
>JBGPHP010000040.1:0-18411 GCA_041484445.1 Gemmatimonadota bacterium | reverse complement strand
CCTGGAACGGATCGAGCACGATCAGCACGTAGTCCTCGAGCTCCAGATCGAAATCGCGCGTCTTGGCGAACGCGACGATCCCCGCGGGATTGCTGTCGTGGCACATCACCCCGAACACGATCTCGTTCGCATTGACCAGGATCTTCACCGTGGTCTGCCCGGCCGGGACGCCGCCTTCTTCGGGCTCGATGGTGGTGAGGTTCACGATCGAGTCGGCGTTGGCCCAATACGGCTCGTCCAGCTTTCCGTCGAGTGTGACCTCGCTGGCGAACGTGGTGGCGCGCAGCGCCCGTCTCGCTCCAGCGCTGACGTCGAACGACGCGCTCGCGACATCCGCCATCCCCGTAGCCGAGGCGGTGAGCGTGTACCCGGCCGCCTCCACGTCGATGCTCAGTGCGTCGAAGCTGGCCACCCCGGCCACCGCCCTCACGGTCATCGTACCGGTCAGCTCGGCTTCGTCGCTCCCGGTCCCGTCCGTGATCTCCACGGTCACGTTGCCCGTGAAGCCCGCCACGGTCTGGCCGGCGGAATCTTGCACCGCGACGGCCACGTCCGGGCTGATCTTCGCGCCGGCGGCCGTGGCGCCCGGTTGACGAATGAACACGAGCCTGGTCATGGGGGCGGCGGCCGGACTCGGACCGGCCGCAGGACTCGGACCGGCGGTAGGACCCGGATCGGCCGCCGACGCGGCGGTGATGTCGAAGGCAGCACTGGCGGCGTCGGCGAAGCCATCGGCGGTTGCGGTGAGTGTGTAGCCGGTGGCCGCTTCGTTGATGCTCAAGTCGGAGAATGTCGCGACCCCGGCTATTGCGGCGACCGTCGCGGTGCCGGACAGCTCCGACTCGTCGCCGCCGGTCTCATCGGTGATCGTCAACGTCACGTTCCCGACAAAGCTGGTGACGGTCTGACCGGCCACGTCCTGCACCGCCACCTGGATCGGGGGACTGATCGCGGTCATCGCGCCCGTGGCGCTCGGCTGCACCACGAAGACGAGCCGCCCCGCGGGCGATTGTGCCGCTGCGGGGCTCGCCAGGAGCAGCGCGAAGACGAAGGAAGGACGCCAGGGACGAAAGCCCCGAGGGTAATGATTCATGCCGCCTCGAAGTAGGTTGCCGACGACCAAACGGAGACACGCACGTCGTTGCTGCACACCGCCCGCCCGGACCGCCCGCCGCAAGTTCCACGCTGACCATTCGGCGCGATCCGGCGGCCCGGACGCCCCGCGGCGTGAGTTATCCGGGGAGATAGTCGGTCGATTTGCGATTCTGCCGTCCGCACCACGGGATTAGCCTCATCGGGTGAGCAACGGTCGTCTCGCTCACTCGGTCGCACTATAGACGACGGGATACAGCGTCGTATAACTCTCGGTGAGTGACTCTATTGCCGAGTGCCCGCAGCACTGCGGCCACAGCGCCACAGCAGAAACGCTGCTTTCCGGGCTCCGACGCGGCCGGTATCTTGCTCCACCTACCGATCGACGGGCCACACGATGGACATTCGCACGCCGCATGGACCCTGGGGCGCCGGCATTACCGCGGCCACCGCGGGCGGAAAGCTGGTGGGCACGGATTACGCCCCCCGCATCCGCGCCGAGCGCCTCATCGCGTCCAGCCGTGTGGTGCTGGCGGTTTTCTCCCTCCTGGCTGTCTGGCTGGACCCCTACGCGCCGGACGTGCACCAGCAGACGACCTACGTACTGCTGGTGGGCTACTCGACGTTCGCGCTGATCGTCGCCGCCGTCGCCTGGATGGCCAACGGGCCCCTCTACCGGCTGGGGCTCGCTACGCATGCGCTGGACTTGTTGCTGTTTTCCATCCTGACGTATCTGACGGAAGGTCCGACCAGCCCATTTTTCACGTATTTCACGTTCGCCATCGTCGCCGCCACCCTGCGCTGGCAGTGGCGCGGCGCGCTGTGGACCGCGGCGGCCGCCCTCGTCTTGTTCAACGGGACCGGGGTCTTCGCCGCGGAAGTGATGAACGACCCCGCGTTCGAAGAGAACCGGTTCATCATCCGGAGCGTCTACCTGGCGGTGATGGCCGGACTCCTCGGCTATCTCGGCGCCTATGAAGAGCGCCGTCGCCGCGAGATGTCCGAGCTCGCCGCCTGGCCCCCGCACCGGGGCCGGTCCGCCGAGCTGCCGCAGCCCGAAGTGCTCGAGAGCGCGGCGCGGATTCTCGGGGCTCGCCGCGTCCTGGTCGCGTGGGAAGAGCCGGAGGAGCCCTGGTTGCACCTCGCCTCATGGTCCGATGGCGAGTTCCGCGCCTGGCGCGAGGCGCCAGAGACTTTCCAGCCGGTGGTGGCCGAGCCACTCGCCGATCTCGCATTTCTTTCAAAGGACGTCGGCGCACCGGCCCCGATCGTGCTGCACCACGCACTCCGTGTCACGCGGGGGTGGCACGGCGCGCCGATCCACCCCGCGCTGCAGGCGCGGTTCGCCATGACCTCGGTGCTCTGCCTCCCGCTGCGCAGCGAATGTGTGGAAGGCCATCTGTTCGTGATGGACAAGCCGGGGATGACGGCGGACGACCTGCTGCTCGGCGAAGTCGTCGCCCACGAGGTGGCCTCCTCGATGGATCAATCGCTGCTCTCCCGGCGCCTCCGGCACACGGCCGCCGTCGAAGAACGCAATCGCCTGTCGCGCGATCTGCACGACGGCGTGCTCCAGTCGCTCACCGGGGCGGCGCTCCAGCTCGAGACCGTCCAGCGACTCTGGGAAACCGAGCCCGCGGCGGCCCGGGAGCGGCTGTCGGCGATCCAGCGACTCATCGTGGACGAGCAGCGCGACCTCCGGTTCTTCATCCGCGTCTCCAAGCTCGCCCCGTTCGGGCTGGCGGCGGGGAACGCCGGCCTGAACACCACGCTACGCCAGCTGGTGTCGCGCTTGGAGGGCCTGTGGGGACTGCGGGTAGAGCTGCACCTGGAGCACTTCGACGATCGCTCGTCCGACGCCCTCGCGTACGACATCTGCTTCATCGTCCAGGAATCGCTGGTCAACGCCGCACGACACGCCGCCGCCTCCGAAGTGCGGGTGGCGGTCGCCAAGCAGAACGGGCACGTGCATGTCGCCGTGACGGACAACGGTCGCGGCTTTCCATTCCAGGGGGACTACGACCACGCCAAGCTCGACGCGCTGCAGCTCGGGCCGGTCATGCTGAAGGAGCGGGTCAAGGCGCTGGGCGGGACCGTGACGATTCGATCGACGCCGGCCGGCGCGCAGCTCGACATCTTCCTGCCGCGCGGTCTCGGGGACGGATAAGATGCCGATCCGACTCGTGCTCGGGGACGATCACCCGATCGTGCTGGACGGCTTGGAGAACCTGTTCCGCCTCGAGCCCGACTTTCGGGTGGTGGCGCGCTGCGTGAACGGCGAAGAGTGTCTGGTCGCCGTTCGGCGCCATGACCCTGACGTGCTGGTCCTCGACCTTCGCATGCCCCGCAAGGATGGGCTAACGGTCCTGCGCGAGCTGCATAAGGAAAAGCACCCCGTCAAAGTGGTGCTCCTGGCGGCGGCCCTGGAAGAAGAGGAAGTCCTCGAAGCGCTCCGCCTCGGCGTGCGCGGCATGGTGTTGAAGGAGCTGGCGCCGCAGATGGTCGTCCAGTGCGTGCGGAAGGTCCATGCCGGCGAGCAGTGGCTCGAGAAGCAGGCGTTCGGCCGCGCGCTGGAGACGCTGTTGCGGCGCGAGGCGGGGGAGCGGGAAGCCGGCAGCGTCCTCACCCCGCGCGAGCTCGAGATGGTGGGCATGGTGGCCCGCGGGCTGCGCAACAAGGAGATGTCGGAGCGGATGAACATCAGCGAAGGAACGGTGAAGATTCACCTGCATCACATCTACCGGAAACTGAAGGTGGAGAACCGCGTCGACTTGATCCTCTACGCCCAGTCCAAGCGGCTGGTCTGAGGCTATTGCAAAGGTGGTAGGGGGCTCGTAGGCTTGAGCCGTGCCCGTCCCGGCAGCTGAGTCTCCACGCATTCCGCTACCCGTCGTCATCGATACCGATCCGGGGATCGACGACACGCTCGCCCTGCTCCTGGCCCTGCGCTCACCCGAGTTGGACGTGCGCGGCATCGCGATCTCCTACGGCAACACGACCGTCGAGCACGCCTACCGCAATTGCGTCGAGATCCTGCGCCGCGTGGGACGGCGGCTGACCCTCGGAGTGAGCGCGCGCCGGCCGCTCAAGCGGGCGCTCGCGGTGGCGCTCGAAACCCACGGGCCCACGGGGCTCGGCCTCGCGGCGGTGCCGGCGGCCGGGGTGATTCTCGATTTCGTGAAGCCGCTCGATCGCCTGCTGGCCGATCAGACCGAGCCGGTGACGCTGGTGACGCTGGGCCCGGTGACGGGGCTCGCGCTGGCCCTGCGCCGCGATCCCGCCGTGGTGCGCCGCACGGTCAAGCGCCACATCGCGATGATCGGCAACCTGCGCGCGGCGGGCAACACGACCCGGTACGCGGAGTTCAACGCCTGGTGCGATCCCGAGGCTCTGGCGGAGGTGTTGCGCGCCGAGCTGCCCACCGAGCTCGTCGGGCTCGACGTGACGCGCAAGCTCCTGCTCACGAGCGGCGAGATCGACCGGCTCGCCCGCGCCGACGACGAGCTCGAGCGCTGGCTCCACGCCGCGCTGCGGTTCTACCTCGACTTTCACCGCGAGCACGAGAAGCTGGACGGGTGCGTGATCAACGACGTGCTGCCGATCGCCGAGCTCGTCCACCCCAATACGCTCACCTTCGAGCCGTTACGGCTGGCGGTCGACCTGGAGGACGGCGAGCCGCGCGGCCGGACCCGGGTCGACCCCAACGGCGCCCGGGTGCGCATGGCGACCGCGGTGCGGGCCGATACCGCGCACCGGCTGCTGGTCGAACGGGTGTTGACCACCCTGGCGCCGGCGGCGGCGGGGAGGGAGCGGTGACCGCGGAGCCCAGCTCGATCCCCAGCAAGGTGGCCGTCATCGGCACCGGTGCCATCGGCGGCGGCTGGGCGGCGCTCTGCATTTCCGCCGGGTGGCCCGTGAGCATCTTCGACACGAACGCCCGGGCGGTCGAGGATGCGGTGGAGGGCATTCCGCGGCGGGCGCGGGCGTTGATCGCGCTGGGCCGCGCGACGGCGGGCATCGTGGAGCGCGGCCTGCTCGAGTTCCAGCAGGCGAAGAGCCTGCTCCAGGCGGTGCGCGGGGCGGACTGGGTGATCGAAGCGATTCACGAGGACCTGGGGGCCAAGCAGCGGCTGCTCGAATCGATCGAGCAGGTGGCCGGTCCCGAGGCCATCGTCACGAGCTCGTCCAGTGGCCTCGCCCCGAGCGACCTGTTCGGCCGCCTGCTGCAGCGCCCCCGCTGCCTCGTGGCGCACCCCCTCAATCCCCCCGAGCTGCTGCCCCTGGTCGAGCTGGTGCCGAACGCGGAGACCGATCCGCAGACGATCGAGCGGGCGAAGGGCTATCTGCGAGCGCTGGGCCGCATGCCGATCGTGTTGCACCACGCGGTGCCCGGCTACGTGGTCGGGCGCATCGCGGCCGCCGTCTGGCGCGAGTGCATCGACCTCGTGCTGAGCGGTGCGATCGACGTGTCGGACCTGGACCGCGCCGTATCACTCGGCCCCGCGCTCGGGTGGGCCGCGGCCGGGCCGCACCTCACCTATCACCTGGGCGCCGGTCCGGGCGGCGTGCACATCTTCCTGCAACACCTGCTCAAGAGCTTCGAGCGCTGGTGGGGCGACCTCGCCTCCTGGGACCGGCTCGACCCGGCCCAGCAACGGGCCCTGATTTCGGCGATCGAGAAGGCGTACGAAGGGAAGATCGACATGCTGCGGGCGGCGAGAGACCGGAGACTCGGCGCGATACTGAGAGCGTTAGAACAAGCAAGAATGACGTAACGCTTATCTCTCTACGTCTTTGCTTTTCCGGCTCTCACCATCAACACCGGCACCATCGTAATGTGCCGCAGCTCGCTCGCCACGCTGCCGCGGACCACGTCATTCAGCCCGCGGTGCCCGTGGGTCGCCATGGCGATGAGGTCGCAATGCTCGCGGGTCGCCGCATCGGCGATCTCCCGGGCGGGCTCGCCGGCCGCGAACACCGCTTCGCAGGTGAACCCCTCCGCCTGCAGCGTCCCGCACATGCGCTCCAGGTAGGCGCGGTCGTCCTTCATCTCTTCGGATTCCCTGAGGTCGAGCTGCCGGATATTGCGGGCCACCCACCCGTCGGCCACGTGGATCAAGACGAGCGCGGCCTGCGACCCGCGCGCCAGCGGGCGCACGAACTCCAGGATCGTGTCGTCGGTAGGGGTGTGCTCGAGAGGAACGAGGATCCGCTTGAACATCAGGTCAGCCAGCCGCCGATGATCCGCACCAGGAGATAGGCGTTGAGTGTCGCGATCATGAAGGCGACGGCATAGGCGGAGGCCTTGAGCCAGAATGGGTTCACGAATTCGCCCATCTTTGCCCGCTCGGAGGTGAATCGCACCAGCGGGAACACTGCAAAGGACAGCTGCACGCTCAGGATCACCTGGCTGAGGATGAGGAGCTGCGCGGTGCCGTGCTCACCGAAAAAGATAGCCGTGAAGGCGGCCGGGACAATCGCGATCAGGCGCGTGATCAACCGTCGCAGCCAGGGTCGGATCCGGATGTTGAGGAATCCTTCCATCACGATCTGGCCTGCCAGCGTCCCCGTGACCGTCGAATTCTGGCCGGAGGCGAGCAGCGCCAGCGCGAACACCGCGCTCGCCCCGGCGACGCCCAACAACGGTGTCAGTAGCTCGTAGGCCTGCTGGATTTCGGCCACCTGGGAGTGGCCCGAGCGGTGGAACGTCGCCGCCGCGACGATCAGGATGGCCGCATTGATGAACAGCGCGAACGACAATGCGATTGTGGAATCGAGGAACGCCCAGCGAACCGCGGTTCGTTTGCCGTCCGGCGATTCGGCATAGGCCCGGGTCTGGACGATGGAGGAATGCAGGTAGAGGTTGTGCGGCATCACGGTCGCCCCGAGTATGCCGATTGCGATATACAACTGTTCGGGATCGGCGAGGATCGACGGCCGCGGCACGAATCCGGCGATGATGCCGCCCGCGTCGGGACGCGAGATGAAGATCTCGAACAGGAAACACAGCGCGACTGTCGCGATCAGGGTGATCACGAGCACTTCGAGCAACCGGAAGCCCTTGTTCTGGAGATACAGCACCAAGAGCACATCGAGGGAGGTGATGGCAATGCCCCACGGGAGCGGGATCCCGAACAGGAGCTTCAAGCCGATCGCCGACCCGATCACTTCGGCCAGGTCGCAGGCGGCAATCGCGATCTCGCACAGCACCCACAACCCGATGTTCACCGGGCGTGAGTAGTGGTCGCGGCACGCCTGGGCGAGATCGCGGCCCGTAACGATGCCCAGCTTGGCCGCGAGCCCCTGGAGCAGGATCGCCATCAGGTTGGAGATCAGGATGACGCTGAGCAGGGTGTAGCCGAAGCGGGATCCTCCGGCGAGGTCGGTGGCCCAGTTCCCAGGGTCCATGTACCCGACGGCAACCAGATATCCCGGACCCGCGAACGCCAGCGCCTTACGCCACCAGCGTCCCTCCTGGGGGATTGGGATGGTGCGATAGACCTCAGCCAGGCTGGGCGCCAGGCGCGGCTGGCGCCACCCGGGCTCGTGCACGCGGCGCCGGAACGGATTACCCACGCTCAGCCGCTGCCACCGCCAGGTGACACCACAAGAGCTGACCCAGCTCGCGGCCCACGATGCGCGCCGTGCCGGAGGCGTTGAGGTAGACAGTGGTGGGACCGTTGAACGGCTGGCGATCGGTGACGGAGACGCGCACGCCGGGGACGAGCCCCTGTTCCGCGAAATAGCGGAGCCGCGCGGGGTCCTGCGTCCCGACCTGCCGCAGCTCGAGCTCGGCGCCGACCTCGGCGTCCGCCACGGAAACGAGCTCGGTCTCTTCGATGTCGCCGGTGGCCGTCGGGATCGGGTCCCCGTGCGGATCGTAGCGCGGGTCGCCGAGGGCGGCGGCCATGCGCTCGATCAGATCGTCGGAGACCGCATGCTCCAGACGCTCCGCTTCGCTGTGGACGTTGTCCCAGTCGTAACCGAGGTGGCGGGTCAGGTACAGCTCCAACACGCGATGGCGCCGGATCATCTTCAGGGCGGCGCGGCGGCCCTGGCTGGTGAGTTGAACGCCGCGATACGGCACGTGTTCGATGAGGCCCATTTCCGACAGCCGCTTGACCATGCCGCTCACCGAGGGAGCGGCGAGCGCCAGCAGACCCGCGATATCGCGTGTCGTCGCGAAGCCCCCCTGGTGGGAGAGCCGGAAAATCGCCTTCAGGTAGTCCTCGACAGACCGTGTGAGCGCAGGCTCAGCCATTGGAGCGCTCCTAAGCGCATGTCGGTGTTCATGCCACCCTGCGATTGCTGGCTTAACTCACTGCGCACAATCGACATTAGACTAGACTAATATGATCATGCACGCAAGCTAATATGGGTATTACTGTAACCTATTCATGTTCACGGAGTTCGGACCGGAGCGATGCTGAGCCCCACCGGGGCCGGACAGTGTGGAGAGAATAACGGTTCGACTAGGCCGTGTAGCCGATCAGCTCGAGAAACGGCGTGAGGATACGCTCAGTCATCCCCCAAATCACGTCCTCACCCAGGTCGTAGGCGGGAAACACCCGCTCCTCGCCGCGCAGCAGCAGCTTCACCTCGCGCCGCACCGCCGGTTCGCTCAGGCGGCTGAGCGGGACCCAGAACGCGCGATCCACCTCATCACTGGGTGTGAGACGGGGAGCGCCGGTCAACGCGAACACGTACGGCCGCACGCGCACCGGCGGGAGGGTCGGGGTACGGGGGTAGAGATCGTCCAGCACACCCAGCGGGTCGGCGCCTGCCAGATCGACGCCCGTTTCCTCGCGAGTCTCGCGAATCGCCGTCACCCGCAAGTCGGCGTCGGCCGGCTCGTGGCGCCCGCCGGGGAACGCCACCTGCCCGGACCACGGGTCGCCGGTCCGGACCGCCCGCTTGATGAACAGGGCCTCGAGTCCGGCGCGCTCGATGAGGATGAGCGCGACCGCCGCCGGTCGGGCCTCGGGTGCCGCGATCTCCCGCGGCGCGTATCCGTCCAACGCCCGGCGCACCCGCTCCATGGTCATGGGATCAGACGCGCAGGTGGCGGGTGAGCCATTCCACGGTCGCGTTAAGGACGCGATCGAACGCGGCAGTCGAGCCGGCCCAGGGATGCGCGATGCCGAACGTGTGCCCGGCACCCTCGACCACGAGCGTCCGGGCGGTCGGAGCTCGGGCGACGAGGTCCTGCGCATCGCTCGCCGGTACGGATTCGTCCGCCGCCCCGTGGACGATCAGCCAGGGGGCCCGCACTCGACCGGCGGCAGCCGTGACGTCCAGCGTTGCCCGGTTGTGCTCCCAATCATCGAGCATGTCGGTATAGAGCGGCAAGATCTGGCCCGTGCGCTGGTTGGTGACGTCGATTTTCCCCGAGCGGCGCCACTCGGGCACCTGATCGGATCGCCACAGCCGTCCGAACCGCGCCGTCGCGGCCCAGGTGACCAGAGCGTCCACGGCGGGATCCGCGGCCGCCCGCAACACCGCGACCCCGCCTCCCATGCTGTGCCCCACCAGGCCAAGGCTCGCGGGCCTGAGTCCCAAGCGTCCTTCACGCAGCGCGTGGAGTACGACGTCGAGGTCCTGCACGTGATTCGTGTACGTCGCGTGTCCGAACCGCTCCGGCTCGCTGAACGTCGACCCGTCCTCGCCGACGCCCGAGCCCGAGAAGTTGAACGACACGGCGGCGAAGCCGGCGCGGGCCAGGCGGTCGGTCACCAGGGGAAACCACCCCCAGTCCTTGAACCCCTTGAAGCCGTGGCAGATCACGACGGCGGCCCGGGCGTCGCGGGAGCGCCGCACGTCCCCGCGCAGGGGACCGCCGTCCGCCCCCGTCAGCTGAAAGCTCGTTGTCGTGGGTGTCGCCACCGGCCTTCCCCCGTCTTCGTCCGCCCCTACATTCGCGAGTCTGAGAATCTAGCGTGCACACTCCTCTGCCGGTGGCGTTGCTGCTCGCCGCACCGTGGATCGCCGTCCTGCTTGTCGTCGTGCGACGATATGCGGTGCGCAGCCCGCGCCTGTGGAACTACGCGCCGCTGCCGGGCAGTCTCTCCCTCTCCGTCATCATCCCGGCCCGCAACGAAGCCGCGAATATCGAGCGCTGCGTGCGTTCCGTGCTCCAGTCGGCGTATCAGCCGCTGGAAGTGATCGTGGTGGACGACCGCTCGAGTGACGGCACGGGCGGAATCGCGGAGTGGATCGCGGCATCGCCCGAGGCCCGTGGCCGGTTACGGGTGCTTCGGGGAGCCGAGCTGCCCGAGGGGTGGTTCGGGAAGCCCTGGGCGTTGGTTCAGGGATTCCGCGCCGCGAGCGGCGATCTGCTGCTCTTCGCCGACGCCGACACCTGGCAGGACCCCGACCTGATCCCGCGGGCCGTGACCGCGTTGCGCAACGAGCACGTCGATCTCGTATCCGTGCTGCCGCGCCAGGAGATGCTGACGTTCTGGGAGCGGCTCGTCCAGCCGCACGTGTTCTTCGCGCTGCAGGCGCGGGTGGGCGACCTGCGACGCGTCAACCGGACGCGCGTCATCTGGAACGCAATCGCCAACGGCCAATTCATTCTCACCAACCGGGTGGCGTACGAGGCGATCGGGACCCACGCCGCCGTCAAGGACACCGTCGCCGAAGACGTCGCGCTGGCGCAAGCGTACGCCTCCCGAGGCCGCGACATCTTCCTGCTGCACGCCGAAGAGTTCATGCGCACGCGGATGTATCGGTCGCTCGGGGAAATCGTCGAGGGGTGGTCGAAGAACCTGGCGCTGGGCGCGCCGCTCATGATGCCCCCGCTGCTGCTCATGCGGCAGGTCCTGCCCTACGTCATGTGGCTGCCGGTGCTCGCCTGGATCGGGCCGCCGCTCGGGTGGCTCGCGTTCCGATGGGATTTCACCCTGCTCGCGATGGCGGCGTCGCTGCTCACCTGGCTGGAGGTGTATCGCCGGGAGCAGGCGCCGGTGTGGTACGCCCTGCTCTACCCGTTCGGGGCGAGCGTGGTCGCGTACATCATGCTGCGGTCGGCGTGGCGGGGACGGCGCCGTATCGAGTGGAAGGGCCGCGTCTATCGACGCGGCTGAGCGCGTTGGTGCTACTGCGCCAGCAGCCGCCCGGCCGTGGTCACCGCGAGCGTGACGCCCGCCGCGACACTCGCCGCGGCAGCCCCGAGATGCAGCACTTGAGCCCACCGGGCGCCGTGGCGTGACGCCACCCGGACCAGACCCGCGAGCGTGAGCGACACGGTCAGCATCCCGACCCCCGTTCCCGTACCGAAGGCCAGGAAATAGGCTACCTGCGTTCCCCTGGTCGGCGCCGCCGCGATGAGGAGGACGAGGATCGCAGCGCTCCCCGCCAGTCCGTGCAGCAGTCCAAACGCCAATGAGCGCCGCACATCGGCCGGCGGGTGCGCGTGACCGTGTGCCGGACTCGCCGCATGACTGTGTAGATGGAGATGACTGCCTTCTCCCGGAGCGTGCGTATGCGCGTGGAAATGCCAGCCACCCCGGGCGTAGCGGTAGATGACCGAGCACCCGAGGACGATCAGCAGCAAGCCCACCAGGAGATCGGCCGCCGGCCAGAGCGCCGCGGGGAAGTGCACGCCGGTGAGGATGATCGCCAGCACCACGGCGCCGACGCTCGCGGTGTGCCCGGCGGCCCAGGCGAGGCCGAGACGGACGGCCGCGAGCGGTGAGGCCTGGCGTGTGGCGAGCGTGGACACCACGGCGAGGTGATCCGGCTCGAACGCGTGCCGGAACCCCAGCGCCAGCCCGATCGCGGCGACGGTAGCAATGCCCGGAGCCATACGGGCTCCAATGTACGCCGCAATTCTGAAGGCCGCGTGAAACCGTCTGGCGGCGGGCCAGTTCAGGCTGCAACCTTGGGGCCTTCTATATGTATCCAAGCTCGGGAACGGATCACCAGGGCTGGGGGAGTGCGAGCACTGATCACTGATGCAACCACGGCGGCGATGGACGGCGAAGCGGCGGACGTAGCGCTGGCGCAGAGCGGCGACGGTCGCGCCTTCGAGCGGCTGTATCGCACGCACGTCCCGCGGGTGCTCGGTCTGGTGCGGCGCATGCTGGACTCGCCCGACACCGACGACGTGACCCAGGACGTGTTCGTCCGGGCGTGGGAGAAGCTGCACACCTTCCGCGGCGAGGCGGCCTTTGGAACCTGGCTGCACCGGCTCGCGGTGAACGTCATCCTGGGTCGGCGCAAGACGGTCGGTGGCGAGCGGAAACGGTTTCACGAGGACGCCGAAGTCCTGGAGCTGGTGCCGGGACACCACATGACGCCGGAGCACGGACTCGATTTCGAAGAGGCCTTGAGCCGGCTGCCCGATGGTGCACGGCAGGTGTTCCTGCTCCACGACGTGGAAGGATACCGGCACGAGGAGATCGCGAAGCTCCTGGGGATCGTCTCCGGAACCTCGAAATCGCAGCTGCACCACGCACGGATGGCGCTGCGCAAGCACCTGGATCGCTAGTCGGAGTACGAAGCGGCATGCAGGAGGGTCACATGAACGACCAGTGGACCAATCGACTTTCCGAATACCTCGACGGCGAGCTGGACGACGCCCAGCGTATCGAGCTCGAGTCCCATCTCGCTGCCTGTGACGCGTGCGTGACGACGCTGGCTGAGCTGCGACAGGTGGTGGGGCGGGCCCACGCCCTCGACGACCGGCCGCCGGTGCGGGACCTGTGGCCTGGGATCGCCACCCGCATCGGAGTATCGACCGACGAGCTGGCGTCTCGGCGCGCGCGGCGCCGCATCAGCTTCACCGTGCCCCAGCTCGTGGCCGCGAGTATCGCGCTGATCGCCGTGTCGGCCGGCGTCGCCCGGGTGGCGTCGCATCGACCGACCCGAATCACGCCGGCGCCGGACGCCCCGGGCGGCGTAGTGGTGCAAACCGCCATGTTCGACAAGGCGGACTCGAGCGCCGATATCGCGGTGGACCAGCTGCGGCTGGCGCTGGCGGAGGGGCAGCGGACCGGACGGCTGAATCCCATGACCGCACACAAACTGGAGCACAGCCTGGCGGTGATCGATTCCGCGATCGCCGAAGGGAGGCGCGCGCTGGCGTCCGATCCCCAGAGCGCCTATTTGAACCATCACCTCGCCGACACCATGCGGCACAAACTCGAATTCCTGCGGGAAGCGAATCGTATCGCGACCGCACGTTCATAGAGAAGGAGCGATCATGTTGTTGGCACTTGTCGCCGTCGCCCGATTGGCGCTCGCCCAGGACACCGACACGTCGTTCGCGGTGCGCCAGGGTCAGCGTCTCGACGTCAGCGACTTCGGCGGCTCGGTCGTGATCAAGTCGTGGCGCCAGAACTCGGTGCGCGTCCGCGCCACCCATGGCAGCCGCGACTACGTCACGATCAGCACCGAAGGACCGACGGTGCACATCAGTGCGTCGTCCCGCCACGGCCCGGCCATGGTGGACTACGAGATTCTGGCGCCGGCCTGGCTGCCGCTGTCGGTCTCCGGAACGCCGTCGGCCGAGGTCACGATCGAAGGCACCGACGCCGAGGTCACCGTTGAAACCGTGGAAGGGTCGATTCGCGTGGTGGGAGGCAACGGCAACATTTCGTTGAAGTCCGTCGAAGGGGAGATAACACTCGAGGGCGCGAGCGGACACATCGAGCTCAATACGGTGGACGGCAGCATTTCGGTCACGGACTGTTCCGGCGATATCGCGGCGGAGACGGTGGACGGCGAGATCACGCTGCTCGGCATCGAGTCCGCGGATGTCGACGCGTCATCGGTGGACGGCAGCATCGAGTACGATGGCACCATCAAGGATGCCGGCCGCTACCGCTTCGAGTCGCATGACGGCAGCGTGTCGGTGTCGATCCCCGAACGGGCGAACGCCACGATTTCCGTGGCGACGTTCAGCGGGGATTTCGACGCCTGCTTCCCGGTGACGCTCAAGGACAAGATGAAGCACCGGTTCACCTTCACGCTGGGCACGGGGACCGCCCGCGTGGAGCTCGAATCGTTCGACGGCAGCATCAAACTGTGCCGCCCTGGCCAGATTCACGATCAGAACGAGGAATGATCATGCGCACGACGGCTTCAGGGATTCTCGCAGCGCTGGCGGCAGGACTTCTGGTGGCGGCTCCGGCCGCGGCCCAGGACTTCCATTGGAACGGACGGCTCGCGGCCGGCAAACGGCTCGAGATCAAAGGCGTGAACGGGAGCATCCGGGCCGTCGCGGCAACGGGTGATCAGATCGACGTGAGCGCGCGCAAGACCTCGCGACGCGACGACCCCGACGAGGTCAAGATCGAGGTCGTCCCATCCGAAGACGGCGTGACGATCTGCGCCGTGTACCCCACACCGCGGCGGGCTCGGCACGAGAACAGCTGTGAGCCCGGCGATGACTGGAACTCCTCCACTGAGAACAACGACGTCACGGTGGACTTCACGATCCGCCTGCCCGCCGGGATCGTTTTCAGCGGGCAGACCGTCAACGGCGACGTGGACGCCCAGGGTCTGGGGGCCGATGCCCTGGTGAGCACGGTGAACGGCAGCATCGACGTCTCGGCGGCGGGGCACGTCGAAGCGCACTCGGTGAACGGCTCGATTCGGGCCGCGATGGGGCGGGCCGACTGGTCGTCCGAGGCGGAGTTCAGCACCGTCAACGGCGGCATCACGCTGACGCTACCGGAGGACCTCAGCGCCGACGTGAGCGCCGAGACGGTGAACGGCGACCTGGAAACCGACTTCCCGCTCACCGTGACTGGCAGGTTCGGACCCCGGCACATGCGCGGCACCATCGGCCACGGTGGGCGCTATCTCAAACTCTCGACGGTGAACGGCAGTATTCACCTGAGAAAGGCGTAAGGGGCGTAGTTTTTTCGGTCTCGGCTGCAGCAATCCGGTACCTGATTCCCAACCCTCCCACACCATGTTGAGCCCCTTCGAACCGAGGGGCCCGTGGTGCTTCGGGAGCTTCTCACCCGCACCGAGCAGATCTCCGATCTCCGCGACTTGTTTCGCGTGCTCGGCTACCAAGCGGCGTGGGAGACCGTCCCACCCGGGCCCTGGCTCGGCTCCGAGGCGGCGGCCGCCGGCGTCGTGACCGGTGCGGCGCTCGTGGCGCGCCACGAGGCGTTCCGCGTCATCGCCCTGGCGGCGCACGATCCTGCAGCGGCGGCTCGCGCCGGCGCCCGGCGGCTCGCGGCCGGCGCGGATCGCGGTCTGGTGTGCGCTCTGGGCGGCATGCCGCGGCGAATCGTTCTGGCCTCCTGGAGGGCCGCGCCAGCCCGGCCCCTCGCCGTGCGGCTCACGACCGCCGCGCTCGAGCGGCCCACCGCGGTCGCCCTCGCCATTCTGGAACGCCTCGCCCCGCGCGCCGGAGAAACGGCCCTCGCCCTGGCGCTGCGGGTCGGCGACGCGCTCGCCAGCGAAGCGGTCACATCCCGGTTCTTTCGCGCCTTCCGCCAGCTGGTGCAGCGGTTCACCGATCGGCTGAACGACCCGCGCAACCGCACGGAGCGTCATGCGCTCGCCCTCACCGCGCTCACGCGCGTGCTGTTTCTCTATTTCGTGCAGGAGAAGGGCTGGCTGGACGGTGACCGACGCTACCTGCCGGCAATGCTCGAGCGTGCCATCGCCCGCGGCCGGCACTTCCATCGCACGGCCCTTCATCCGCTTTGCTTCGGCGCCTTGAACCGCGCTGTCGCCGAGCGATCGGAGGCGGTGCGCACGCTCGGCCGCATTCCTTTCTTGAACGGCGGGCTCTTCGAACCGACACCGCTCGAGCGCCGCCACGGACCGGCGTTGTGGCGAAACGCCGACTGGCGCTACGCCTTTGATGACGTGTTCGAGCGATTCCATTTCTCGGTGCACGAGAGTGATGCCGACGCCCGTGTCGCTCCCGACATGCTGGGACGCGTGTTCGAAGGAGTCATGGATCCCGACGAGCGACGCGCCAGCGGCAGCTACTACACGCCGGCGTCGCTGGTACGGGAGGTCGTCCGCGCCGCGCTCGCCGCGACCCTGGTGCACCGCCGCGGCCTTTCGCGCGCCAGCGCCGAGCGCTGGGTGTACGACGGGACCCCTCCCGCCGACCCGCCCGACCTGCGGCGCCTGACGCTGCTCGATCCGGCGGCGGGGTCGGGCGCGTTCCTGCTCGGCGCCCTCGACGAGCTGGCTCGGCTGCGCACAGCCGCCGGCGAGCCCGACACCGCCGCGCTCCGTCGCGAGATCATCGCGGAATCGCTCTACGGAGTCGACCTCTCGCCCACGGCCGTGCGGCTGGCGGAGCTGCGGCTGTGGCTCGCCCTGGTGGCCGGTGACGCGGCGCCCGACATCGGAGCCGTGGCGCCGCTGCCGAATCTCGACGGACACCTGCGGTCCGGAGATGCCCTGCTCGACCCCTACACCCTGGCCGCCTCCCTCACCGAGACTCGACCGTTGCCCGGCGCCTCCCGTGCCACGGCCGATCTGGCCGAGCGGCGCCGACGGTTGTTTTCGCTCTCGGGGCCGGCCAAGCGCCGGGCCGGACGGGAGCTGGCGCGCGCGGAGAGCGAGCTGGCGGGAGCGCTCTACGACCGCGCACTTGCCGCTTTGGAGCAGGCCATACGGGAGCTGCTCGGCCTGGCCAGGAGCCGCGACTTGTTCGGCCACCGCGGAAGGCTCGATGCAGCTCAACGGGCCCGGCTGCGCCGGCTCCGCACCGCTCGGTCCGATTTGCGCACCGCCCGCAGGCGACTGGCACGCGATGGCGGCACGCCGTTCTTCAGCGTGGAATCGCACTTCGCCGATTTCATCGGGACGGGTGGCTTCGATGTGGTGCTCGGCAATCCACCGTGGATCAGGGGCGAACGGCTGCCGGCGCGCGTGCGCGAGGTGTTGGCCTTCCGCTACCCGACCTGGCGTTCTCCGCCGGGGGTCGCCGGCCGCTTCGCCCATGTGCCCGATCTGTCGGTCGCCTTCTGCGAGCGCGCCCTGGAGCTCGTGGCGCCCGACGGCATCGTCGCGCTGCTCACCCCCGCCAAACTCGCCACGGCGGGCTACGCCGAACGGCTGCGGCGGCGCCTGTCGGAGCAGACGCGGCTCGAGCGGGTGGCGGTGCTGGACGACTCCGTAGCCGCGTCGTTCGGGGCCGCGGTGTACCCGATGGCGTTGGTCGCGGCGCGACGCGAGCCGGAGCCGGGGGCCACCTTCGTCCCAACGCTGGGCCCGTCGTCCCACGAAGGCCGCCTGCCTCAGCAACAGCTCCAGGCCCCGGGTCCCTGGGTCCTGGTGCCGGACGCTGCGGCCGTCGCCAGACGGCTGTCGCGAGAACATCGACCGCTCGGTGAGCGGTGGCCGCCTCAGCTCGGCGTGAAAACGGGCGCCGACTCCCTGTTCCTCGTGGATCGGCCGGTCGAAGGCAGCCGACCGGCGGTGCGCGGGCGCGATCTCACCCGCTGGCACATAACACCGCGCGTCTACATCCTGTGGACCCACGATTCGCGCGGCCGTCCGCTCGAGCACCTGCCCTCGGCACTGGCGCAGCGTCTTGTCCCACACACTGAGCGGCTGCGGCGCCGCACCGACTACCGTCGCGGGCCGGCGTGGCAGTTGTTTCGCCCTCGGCTCGGTTGCGCCACGCACCGGGTATTGTGGGCAGACCTGTCGCGCCACCTGGAAGCCGCCGTCGCTCCCCCCGACGTCGTTCCCCTCAACACGGTGTACGGCATCGCCACGGCCTCGGATGAAGATGCGCTCGCGCTGGCGGCGATTCTCAACACGCGCTGGTGTACGGCGCTGGCGCGGCTCGCGGCGGACCCGGCAAGGGGTGGATTCCGTCGCTTCAATGCCGGGGTCGTCGCAAGTCTGCCGCTGCCGGCGACGGACGCAGCCGTCTGGCGAACGCTGGCCCAGTACGGCCGGAGCTGCGAGCCGGCCGACGCTGTCGTCGCCGATCTGTACCGGATCGATGAGGCGGATCGGCGTGCCCTGGAACAACTCGCGCCGCATCCTCGCTGAATCGCTCGAGGTCCCCGATGAGCCGCTCGCGTTGCTCATCGCGCCTGGACCCGAGGTGTCACCCGCGGCCGCCTGCCGGGCCGCAGCGCTCGCGCTGCTTGACCTCCCGCCGCAGCCGTCGCCGGTTCCGGTGTGGCTCACGCCACACCAGATCCCCGCCCTCGAGCGCGTGCTCGCGATTCTCGACCGGTTCGGCGGTGCGGTCCTGGCCGATGCGGTGGGACTCGGTAAGTCGTACGTCGCCCTGGCGGCCGCCAGCCTGCTCGACGTCCCGCTCACCGTCGCGGTTCCCGCGGTGCTCGCACCGCAATGGCGCGCGCTGATGGG
>JBGPHP010000039.1:0-18461 GCA_041484445.1 Gemmatimonadota bacterium | reverse complement strand
CGAATGGGGCGGCGCTGCAGCTGTCCTCCCAGCATTCGCAGGCCTGGGAGTCGTGGCTCGCGCACATCCCCGGATTGAAGGTCGTCGCCCCCGCCACGCCGGCCGACGCGAAGGGACTGCTCAAGTCGGCGATCCGGGACAACAACCCCGTCGTGGTGCTGGAAGGCGAGATGCTCTACAACACCAAGGGTGACGTGCCCGAGGGCGAGCTGCTCGTGCCGATCGGCCGGGCGGACGTGAAGCGCCCCGGCACGGACGTGACGGTCATCTGCCATTCGAAGACGGTGGTCCCGGCGCTCAAGGCGGCCGATCTGCTCGCGGGCCAAGGGGTCTCCGCCGAGGTGATCGATCTGCGGTCGCTCCGTCCGATGGATGAGCCAGCCATCCTCGCCTCGGTCGCGAAGACCCACCGGGCGGTGGTCGCGGAAGAAGGGTGGCCCCACTGCGGCATCGGCGCTCAGGTGGTGGACCTGATCCAGCGCGACGCGTTCGACGAGCTGGACGCGCCGGTGCAGCGGGTCACCCAGGCCGACGTGCCGATGCCCTACAACAAGCAGCTCGAGCGGCTGGCCAAGCCGTCTCCCGAGAAGATCGCCGCCGCCGCCCGCCGCGTGCTCTACCTCGACTGACATGGCCACCAAGGTGGTGATGGAGGCGCTCTCGCCCACGATGGAGGAAGGCCGTCTGGTAAAGTGGACCAAGGCGGTGGGCGAGCCGGTCAAGAGCGGGGAGACCCTCGCCGAGGTGGAGACCGACAAGGCGGTGATGGAGCTGATCGCCCGTGCCGACGGCCAGCTGTTGCAGCAAGTAGTCCCGGAGGGGGCTACGGTCCCGGTTGGCGACGTCGTCGCGTATGTCGGAGCGCCTGGAGAGTCGGCGAGCGCGACGACCGTCGGAGCACAGCCGTCGGCCGTCAGCCCTCAGCCCCCAGCGGTCAGCGTCGCCGCGAGCCGGCCAACCGCGGCAGCCGTCGTCACCGCCCCGGCCGACGCGACACGCGTGAAGGCCTCCCCCCTCGCCCGGCGAATCGCCCAGGAGCAGGGGGTCGATCTCAAGCTGGTCCTGGGGTCGGGACCGGGTGGGCGTGTCGTGCGGAAGGATCTGGAGGGCGCTGCAGCACCCGTCCCTCGTCCCCCGTCCCCCGTCCCGCAACTAACGTCCCCCGTCCCGGTCACTGCATCCGGCGACGCGTACGACGACGTCCCCCTGACGCAGATCCGCAAGACGATCGCAAAACGGCTGGCGACCTCGCTCGGGCCCGTGCCCCACTTCTTCCTCACGAGCGACGTGGACATGGAGCGGGCGACGGAGGCCCGCGACGCGCTGAACCGCCAGCTCGGCGATCAGGGCCAGGGCCAAAAGATCAGCTTCAACGACATCATCCTGAAGGCCGTGGCGCTGTCGCTCACCAAGCACCGCGCCTGCAATGCCTGGTGGCAGGACGACCACATCCGCTTCTGGAACGAGGTGCACCTCGGCATGGCGGTGGCGATCGAGGACGGCCTGATCACGCCCGTGCTGCGGTACGCCGACCGGCGATCCCTCTCCGAGATCGGCGTGGTGGCGCGGGAGCTGGCCCAGCGGGCACGCGAGCGGCGTCTCAAGCCGGAGGAGTACACGGGCTCGACGTTCTCCGTCTCGAACCTCGGGATGTTCGACATCGACGAATTCACGGCCGTGATCAATCCCCCCGAAGCCGGGATCGTCGCCGTGGGCGCGATCGTGCCGAAGGCCGTCGTGGTGGATGGAGCGGTCGTCGTGCACCGCCGCGTGCGGCTCACCATGAGCTGCGACCACCGCGTCATCGACGGCGCGACCGGTGCGGCATTCCTCAAGACGCTGAAGCAGATGCTGGAAAACCCGTTGGCCATGCTGTTATAGGGGAGGCTCCTGGTGGCGAACCAATTCGATGTCATCGTGCTGGGCGGCGGTCCCGCCGGCTACACCTGCGCCATCCGCGCCGCCCAGCTCGGCCTGGCGACCGCGGTCATAGAGCGCGAAAAGCTCGGCGGCGTGTGCGTGAACATCGGCTGCATTCCCACGAAGGCGCTGCTGCACTCGGCGTACATCGCGCACCTGCTCTCGGGATCGGCCGATTTCGGCGTAGAGGCCGGGACCGTGAAGACCGACTACGGTATCGCGATGAAGCGCAGCCGGAAGGTGGCCGACCAGAACTCCCGCGGCGTCGAGTTCCTGATGAAGAAGCACAAGATCACCGTGATCAAGGGAAGCGGCGTGCTCCAGCCCGGCCGCAAAGTGAAGGTCGGCGCCGACGTGCTCGAGGCGAAGAAAGCCGTCGTGATCGCCACCGGGTCGCGCGTGAAGGGCATTCCGCAGATCGGACTGGAGATCAACAAGAGCACCGTCATCTCCTCCGATGAAGCCCTGCTGCTCGAGCAGGTACCGGCGTCGCTCGCTGTCATCGGCGCCGGAGCGGTCGGGATGGAGTTCGCCGACATCTTCAACGCGTTCGGGGTGCCGGTCACGCTGATCGAGGCGCTGCCGCGGATCCTCCCCCTCGAGGACGCCGACGCCTCGGCGGAGCTGGCCAAGAGCTACAGGAAGCGCGGTATCACGGTCATCGCGGGCGCCAACGTCACCAAGGCGACCGTAGGCAAGGACAAGGTCACGCTCGACGTCGAAGCGGGCGGCGCGAAGCAGCAGGTGGAGACCGCGGCCGTGCTGATGGCCGCGGGGCGGGCGGTCAACACCGAGAACGTCGGATTGAAGGAGTGTGGGATCCAGCTCACGGAGCGCGGCTTCATCAAGGTCGATCGCAACCTTCAGACGAGCGCCGCCGGATACTATGCCATCGGCGATGTGGCCGGTCCCCCGATGCTCGCCCACAAAGGGAGCCGCGAGGGAGTCGTGGTGGCCGAGCTGATCGCGGGACTCAAGCCGCACGCCATCCGCTACGACAACGTGCCGAGCGTGACGTACTGCCACCCGGAGGTGGCGAGCATCGGGCTCAACGAGGAGCAGTGCAAGGAGCAGAAGCTCGACTACGCCGCGGGCCGGTTTCCCTTCTCCGCCAACGGACGGGCGCGCGGCACCGGGGAGACCGAAGGGTTCGTGAAGATCCTGCGCGACAAGAAGTACGGCGAGATCCTCGGTGCCCATATCGTGGGGAGCCACGCCTCCGAGATGATCCACGAGCTGGCCGTCGCTCGCGAGAACGAGTACACGGTCGAAGAAGTCGATCTGGCCATCCACGCGCATCCGACGATGTCGGAAGCGGTGGCCGAGGCGGCACTCGATTCGCTCGGCCGGGCGTTGAACATCTGACGGAATCGCAGAAAGACCCGCTCGCCGTCGGGCTCGGGGCGCTGCTCACCGGCGCCGGCCTGGGCGGAGCGATGCTCACGCTGGCGCAGATCGTGGTCAGCCAGCTCCGGCGACACCTGGAAGCGGTGGCCTACCAGCAGGCGTTTCCGGACCCGCTGTTCTACGGCATGATCGCCGCGCTGGTCCTGGCCGTGTTCTTCGGCTGGCGGCGCAGCGTCCCCATCGAGAACATCTGGCAACGCGGTGTCGTCGCGGTGCTCGCGGCCGTGGGCGGCCTGCTCATCGGCTTCCTCGGCGCGATCGCCGATGGGTTGCTGGGACTGCCCGGCCTGATCGTCTGGTGCGCCGCTGCCATCACCGTCGGTGTCGCCGGCAGCCGCTGGGCACTCCGCGCGACCACCGTATGACGTCCACCCCCCTGCGGACCATCGATGTCGTCCTCGCGGGACGCGTGTCCTACCGGGCTGCCCTCGATTGGCAACGCGCCCTCGCCCAGGAGCGTCTGGCCGGCCGGTGCAACGACCTGCTGCTGCTGCTGGAGCATGATCCCGTCGTGACGCTGGGTCGCATCGCCGAAAGCGCGCATCTGCTCCATCCCAACGGGATCGACGTGGTGGAAGTGGAGCGCGGCGGCGACGTGACCTACCACGGCCCGGGACAGCTGGTCGGCTACCCGATCCTCGATCTCACCGCGTACCGCCAGGACCTGCATTGGTACCTGCGCACGCTCGAGGACGCACTGATCGACGGACTTGGCAGACTCGGGCTCGCCGCCGGCCGCGAAGCGGGCCGCACCGGGGTGTGGACGAGCGGCCGCAAGATCGCGAGCATCGGCGTCCACGTGAAGCGCTGGGTCACCTGGCACGGCTTCGCCCTCAATGTGACGACCGACCTCACGGCGTTCGACCGGATCGTGCCCTGCGGAATCCCCGGAGTCGTAATGACGTCGGTGGAGCGTGAAAGGGGACGAGGGATGGGGGACGGGTCCTTGTGGATGCAGACAGTCGACGCCGTCATCGCCGGTTTCGAACGCGCGTTTCAGGTGAGCGCGCATCGAGTCGAGCCCGCGGCCCTGCCCGTATGACCGATCGTCTGCCTCCCGGCCAGGTGCTCACCGTCAAATGGCCCGTGCTCCACTACGGCCTCGTGCCGGAGGTGGATCGGGCGACCTGGAGCTTCGAGGTCGCGGGGCTCGTCGACCGGCCGTTCTCCATCACGTGGGACGAGCTGCTCACACTGCCGCGCCACACGGTCCGCTGCGACATCCATTGCGTGACGACCTGGAGCCGGTTCGACAACACCTTCGAAGGGGTCGCGGTCCGGACCCTGCTGGCACGCGCCGGCGTTCAACCCGCCGCACGATTCTGTCTCGTGCATGCCGAGCAGGACTTCACCACGAACCTCCCGCTCGCCGATCTCGATCGGCCCGACAACGTGATCGCCCTGAAGCACGATGGGGACTGGCTGACGCCCGAACATGGCGGTCCGGCCCGGCTGCTCGTGCCGCACCTCTATTTCTGGAAGAGTGCCAAGTGGGTGCGAGGCTTCGAGCTGCTCGAGCATGACATCCCCGGGTTCTGGGAGCAGAACGGGTATCACATGCGCGGGGATCCCTGGACGGAAGAGCGCTACGGCGGACAGCCCATCACACAGCACGAGATCAACCGGCTGAGGAACCTCAGCAAACGGTCCTAGCAGGAGAGCAGCGCTTCTACTTCCCGGGCCGCCTCCGCCTGGAGGCGGCCTTCTTCGTCCAGGTCCCGCGTGAGGGTGGCGAGGGCCTCACCGGGCGACGCCGCCTGGAGCGCCCGCTCACCGGAAGCCCCGCTCAATGCCGCCACGGCCTCGAGCAGCCGCTGCCCCAGGGCGTCCCGGCCCCGCTCGCACCGCGTCAGCGCGTCCAACCATGCGGCCGGCGGGTCGGCCAGCCGCTCACCCTGCGCATCGAAGGCCTCGAGATGGGACTCGAGCGTGGCGAGCTCGCGCGCGGCCGTGCAGGCCGCAGTGACGAGCGGGCCGATCGCCGCGCCCTCGGGCGGACTCGCCGCGGCCCGCCGCAGCAGGTCCCTGAGCAGCCCGCGCGCCGGGCCCGCAGGCAGCGTCGCCAGCGTCTGCACCGCGACGCGCTCGGCATCGGGAGGCAGACTCCCCCGCCCACCGCGCGGCGGATTCCATACCGGCGCCCGGCGACCCACCGCGGCCGCGCTCACGAGTCCCGTGGCGACGAGCGGGCTCACTAAGAGGAGAAAGGGAGCGCCGGCGAATACGCCTGCCAGTGCACCGCCCGCCACCACGACGCCCGCCAGGGCGGCGATCGAGGGAGGCACCGTCGCACGCCACGGCGGCGGTAGTGTCTCGGTCCGCGCGGGGAGACCGTGCCCTTCGAGCAGCTCGATGATGCGCGCCCCGGCATCCGCCGGGATGCGCAGCAGCGGCCGCTCGCCGCGCGCGGCGGCCTCGCGACCCGATGCGTCGGTCCCGGAACCGATCCGGTCGGCCAGCGTGTCGAGCACCGACGCCCGCGTAGTGGCGCGACTCGATCGGTCGACGAACACCAGGACGTCGTCCGCGGCGCTCGCCCGGCGGGCGCAACGCGGACAGACGCCGAGGTCGAACGGCTCGGTCGTTCCACAGATGACGCAGGTACCGCCGCGGGGAGCGGCCGCCCACCCGTCCTCCCACTCCGCGTCGGGCGACAACGCCGCCGCGAGGAGCCCCGCCGAAGGGAACCGCTCGTCCGGGTCGGCCACCGTCGCCCGCGCCACGGCGGCATCGAGCCACGGAGGAACGTCGGCCCGTCGTTCCCGCGGGTGATGACCGTCGGCGGCGACCGGTCCCGCGTGACGCCTCGGGCGTGGCGGCAGCTCACCCGCCAGACCGAAATAAAGCGTCATCCCCAGCCCATAACAGTCGGCGCGGGCGTCGCCCCGGATCCCCGCCAAGACTTCCGGCGCCGCGTACGCGGGCGTTCCCACGAGACCGCCCGTCTGGGTGACCGTGGCCTGGCCCGCGAGGCGCGCCGACCCGAAGTCGGTGAGCCGGGCCCGGCCGTCGGGGGCGAGGAGCACGTTCTGCGGTTTGACGTCACGGTGCAGGATGCCGGCGCGATGCGCGGCCTCGAGGGCCGCGGCCACGTCGCGTCCCAGTCGCGCCGCCGCCGCCGCGTCCAGCGGACCGCGCTCGCGCACCCGGACTGCGAGATCGGGCCCAGCGACATATTCGAGCACCACGAACGTCCACGGTCCGTCGTCGGCGACGTCGTAGACCGTCACGATATTGGGATGGCTCAGGCGACGGACGGCCTGCACCTCGCGGCGCAGCCGCTCGCGCGCCAGGCGTGCCGCCGCCGGCGGCGGCACGAGCAGTTTGATGGCGACGTCGGCACCGACACGGCGGTCGCGCGCCTGATACACGACCGAGTACCCACCCCGTCCGATCTCCCGCGCGATCTCATACCGGTCCTGCAGGACCGCGCCGGGCGGGAGATAGGTGGGTTCAGGCACCGATGTGACGGGTTAGCGGAGCCGGCCGAGGACGTCCAGGGCGTTCCGACGCCAGCCGTCGTCCTCGTGGTACAGCGACAGGAAGGACTCGAGGTGTTCGCGCGCCAGCGCGTGCTGGTTCAGCGTATACTCGGACATGCCGGCGTGATACAGCGCCATGTAGTTGTTGGGCCAGTAGTGAATCACCAGCTCCATGATCGGACCCGCCGAACGGTCGTCGCCGGCATCGGCGACCGGATGGGCGACGTCGAACACGATCCCGGCCGCCCGATACTGCTCCTGGGGCTGCAGCAGGTCGATCACCGCGCGGGCCTGAGACAGCTTCCCGCCCAGCGCATAACATGCGGCGCTGAACCCTTGCCCCTCGACCGTCTGTGGCGCCGGATGCTGGCGCTGCGTCACCTCGACCTCCACGGCGTTGCAGTAGGGTTTGATGGCGGCGAACCACTGATCGGCCGGACCGTCGAAACGCACCATGCTCGGCGCCGTCTGCTGCGGCGCCGGCGCGGGACGCGCCGTGTGACGCGCCACGAGCGCTGCGCAGATGGCCAGGTAGCCGAAGCCGGTGAGATAGAGGGCACGGTGCATAGGGCAATATGGGAGACGCCTACCCCCCGCCGATGTGCACTGAGTCACGCCCTCGACATGGACCGAGCGGGAGCCGAAGCCCCCCGGGATGGCGCTATAGTCTGTTGTCGCCCAGCAACTTGTAGAAGCGGCCGAACACCTGAATGCCGTCCCACAACTGCTGCAGGTCGAGCTTCTCGTCGGGGGCGTGCAGCCGGTCATCGGGCAAGCCGATCCCGGTGAGCAACACCGGGGCGCCCGCGCGGCCGAGCGCCGGTACGACGGGGATCGACCCGCCGGCGCGCGCCGGGACTGTACCGCGTCCCACCACCTCCTGGAACGCCCGATCGAGCAGCTTGAACGCGGGGTGATCGATCTTCACGCGGGCCGGGTCGGCGCCGTGGAGGAAGCGGACCGTGGCGCTGACGTAGGAAGGCGCGAACCGTTTGACCGCCGCCGCGAGCTGCCGCTCGACGGTCTTCATCTTCTGATTCGGCACCAGCCGCAGACTCACCTTGGCCACCGCCTCGGCCGGGATCACGGTCTTGGCGCCGGCCCCCGTGAACCCGCCCATGATGCCGTGGATCTCGAAGGTGGGCAGCGCCCACAGCCGCTCCAGCACCGAGTGCCCCTTCAGGCCGGTGAGGGCCTTGGCCTGGACGCGGCGGTTGAGAAAGTCCTTTTCCCGGAACGGAAGCGCCCTCCACGCCGCGCGCTCGCGGGCGGTGGGCGGCTGCACCGCGGTGTACAGACCCGGGATGTTGATCCGGCCATTGGGGCTCTTGAGACGCACCAGGAGCCGGCACAGCTCCTCGTGCGCGTTGGGCGCCGCGCCGCCGTACTCGCCGGAGTGGAGATCGTGCTTCGCGGTGCGGACGGCGATTTCGGCGTAGCACATCCCGCGCAGCGCCGTGTACACGGCGGGCCACCCCGGGGCCAGATACGACATGTCCGCGACCAGCGCGACGTCCGCCCGCGTCCGCTCCGGCTCGCGCCGCAGCAGGTCGAACAGGACCTTGCTGCCGAACTCCTCCTCGCCTTCGATCAGGAAGCGGAAGTTGACCGGCGGAGCGCCGAGCTCCTCGATCGCGCGCAGCAGACAGAACACCTGTCCCTTGTCGTCCGCCGCGCCGCGCGCGTACAGGCGTCCATCGCGCACCGACGGCTCGAACGGCGGTGACGTCCATTCGTTGACGGGGTCCGGCGGCTGCACGTCGTAGTGGCCGTAGATGAGCAGCGTCGGCGCGCCCGGGACCTCGGGGCCGACGCCCCACACCACCGGATGCGTATCACTGCCGAGCAGCTGGACGTCGCGGCATCCCAGCCGTCGCAGGTCGCTCGCAACCCATTCGGCCGCGCGCCGGCAGTCGGCGTCGTGCGCCGGCAGCGTGGAGATGGATGGGATGCGGAGGAATTCCGTCAATTCGCGGAGCAATCGTTCCTGATCCATGGCCGACAATCTAGTGAGGGGTGGGCGCTGCTAGCCAGCGCACGGGCGGGGGGTAGATTAGCCGCCATGCGCACGACGGCGTCGTTCGACTTGTTCCCGGATGCGCCGAGCGAGCGCGCGATGGCCCGCGCTCGCTGGCTGGCGCAGGAGGGACGCGCCGACGATGCCGAGGCAGCGTACCGCGACGTGCTCGCCCTCCACCCCGACTTCAAACCCTGCTGGGCCGAGTACTTCGAGCTGCTGCGCGAGCAAGGGCGCACCGCGGATGCACTGCGCTTGGCCGAGGCGGCGCAGGCGCAGTTCGCCGACTCCGCCTTTCCCCTCGCGCTGGTCGGCGCCGCGCTGCTCGAGCTGGGCCGATATCGCGAAGCGCTGGCCGCGCTCGAGCGCGCCGTCGAGACCGATCCGGACCTCGGGCTCGTGTGGCACGAGCTGGGGCTCGCGGCCTACCGCCTCGGCGACCGCAGCCGGGCGCTGCTGGCGCTCGATCGGGCGTTCGCGCTCGATCCGCACGGCGAGACGCTCAAGCTGCGCGGCCGGATCCTGCGCGACGCCGGACGCTACACGGCGGCGGAAGTGGCGTTCGAAGCGGCCGCACAGGCGGCCGAGCACGACGAGCAACGCCGCGCGGCGGAGCGCGAAATTCAGGCGACGCAGCGCTATGCCGCGTACGCGCCGCGCAAGCCCGACGAGCTCCAGCCGGCCGAGCGCTGGTTCGCCGAGACGGGCGCCGCGGTGCTGGCCCCGCGGCCGGGACCCGTGGCACCGGGCGACGAGGCGTTGGTCCAGGCGTTCGGCGAGCTCGCCCAGGACGCCGGCTGGCGCTTCGGTCAGGTCGTCGCCGTGGGCCCCACGCTGCCGATCTGGAAGATTCTCGCCGATCTGGTGGACGCCCCCCTCGCGGCCCGGAGCGCGTTCAACCCTGCCGCTATTCCCCTGGTGGCGGCCTTGCGGCCGCTGCCGCCGGACACCGGCTGGGGCGAGCTCGCAGCGACCGTCGCCGATCGAGGCGCCGGCCTGGTATTCACCATCGAGCATCCGGTCGAGCCTGGGCCGGAAGCGGTGGCGACCGACGTGACGGGCGCCCTCACCGCCGGCGGGATCCGCGCGAGCGCCATTCCCGTGGTCGCGCGCGCGCTCGCCGACGTGCAGCACCCGTCTTCCCGTCTCGCGATCCGCCGGTTGCAGTTCGGCTGATCCTCACCCGGCATGACCGTCATCTCCCCGCCCGTCATGTCGGGCAAGGCCATCGCCCGGAACCAGTTTGACCGGGCGGCCGACCTGATCGGACTCGAGAGCTACATGCGCCGCATCCTGACGGCGCCGTTCCGGGAAGTACAGGTGGAGATCCCGGTCCGCATGGACGACGGGCGCATCGAGGTGTTCACCGGCTACCGCATCCAGCACAACGGCGCTCGCGGGCCCTGCAAGGGCGGGATTCGCTACCACCCGCACGCCGATCACGACGAAGTGCTCGGGCTCGCGACGATCATGACCTGGAAGACAGCCCTGATGGACATCCCGTTCGGGGGTGCGAAGGGCGGCGTGGCCGTCGATCCCCGGGGCCTGTCGCAGCTCGAGCTGGAGCGGCTCACGCGGCGCTTTATCCAACGGATATCCATCGTCCTCGGGCCCTACCGCGACATCCCGGCGCCCGACGTCAACACCAACGCCCAGGTGATGGCCTGGATTCTGGACGAGTACTCGAGCCGCCAGGGCTACACGCCCGCCGTCGTGACGGGCAAGCCCGTGTCGCTCGGCGGCTCCCTGGGCCGGGACGAAGCCACGGGCCGCGGCGTGATGTACGTCATGATGGAATACGGCCGGGACTTCGGGATACCCCTCAAGGGCAGCCGGGTGGTGATCCAGGGGTTCGGCAACGTGGGGGGGCACCTGGCGCGGCTGCTCGTGGCCGAGGCGGGCGCCACCGTGATCGCGGTGAGCGACGTGGACGGCGGGATCGTGAACGAGCGCGGCCTCGACATCCCCGGGCTGCTGGCCCACACCGCCGAGCGCCGTCCGATCTCGGCGTGGCGGGGAGGCGGCGCGATCAGCAACGACGAGTTGTGGTCGGTCAAGTGCGACTGGCTGGTGCCGGCGGCGCTGGGTGGTGTGATCACACGGGAAAAGAACGCGAAGACGATCGAGTGCCGCGTCGTGGTCGAAGGGGCGAACGGGCCGACCACCCCGACCGCCGACCTGATCCTCGCCGAGCGCGGCATCCCGGTGATCCCGGACTTTCTAGCCAATGCGGGCGGCGTGACGGTCAGCTACTACGAGTGGGCGCAGAACCTGCAGCAGTACCGCTGGACGCACGAGAAAGTGAACGACGAGCTGCGGACGACGATCGTCAAGGCCTACACGGCGGTTCGTGAGCTCGCGAGAGAGCGCGCCGTCACCTTCCGCACGGCGGCCTACGCCATCGCCTTGCAACGGGTGGCGGAAGCGGAGCGGCTGCGCGGGAACTAGTTGAGCCCGGGGCCGGCCCGGGAGTACAGCGCCCGGTAGGGATCGCCGTCCGGCTGGGTGAAGACCCGCAGCTGCACGCCTCGGATCGTCTCCGCCAGATTCCCGCCGTTGGCCGCGTACAGCTCGTCGAACAGGTTGAGGTTCTGCCGGTAGATGCGTTGGGCGACCACCACCGCGTTGTTGAGCGGCGCCTGGGCAAACCAGCGCCAGTCGTAGGTCTCCAGGCTCTGGCCGACCGGGCCCGTCAGCTGATCGCGCGCCCACCCGAACAGCGACGTCCGCGCGGACTCCACGGCCGCCGGGGTCGTGGTTTCGGCGTAGGCGGAATCGAGCCGCCGCGCCAGCTCGGCCCAGAACACGTCCAGCGTCCGCTCGTCGCCCCAGCGGGCCGCCGCGCGCCGGGCATCCGATGAATCGCCCCGCAGGCGAAAGAACGCTTCCGCCCCGCGATACCCCACGAAGCTCGCGAAGCTCTCGTTGAACGGCGTTTGACTCTTCACGTACAGCGTGTTGTGGGCGAGCTCATGAATCACCGTCGCCACGAGCTCCATCGTGTCGCGATCCGTCGCGGTGGAGAACAGGGGATCGGAGAAATAGCCCAGGGTCGAGAACGCGCCCGCGGGCCGGAGGTAGGTGTCGTAGTGCTGCTGCTCGAGATCGGCGGCGGTCGCGCGGGCCAGACCGGCGCTGAAGAACCCCTTGTACGGCACGACGCCGACGATCGGATAGGTCCAGGTGTAGGGTCGCAACCGGTCGCGCCACGCGGCGGAGAGCACGAGCAGGAGCGTGTCCCGCCCCACATCGACGTACGTCGTATAGGTCTCCGCCACCGCGAGTCGCAGGGACTCCGCCGCGAAGGCACGGGCGGCCAGGACGAGCTGCAGTCGCTGGCGCAGCTCCGGGGCGAGCGTCGAGTCGGCGACGAGGGTGGCGATCGAGCGGCGCTTGAGCAGAATGCGCGCTTCTTCGAAACCCGCCCGGGCCAGATAGCGCGCGTCGGCTGAGACGATCAGCGCGACGACGATCGCAGCCGGAACACCCAGGGCCACCCCGACCGCGAGCCGCTTCAGCACGCGGCCCCACCGGGGGCGCCGACGCTCCACTAGGGCGACCATCGAACTCCGATGCGGTGCGTCCCACCGCCCACGAGCGAGAACGCCTGGTACGCGTAATCGAAATGCAGCCGCCGCAGCTCCACGCCACCGCCCAGACTCCAGCGGGACGCCGCGCTCACCGGAGAGCGTGTCACGTACCCGATGCGACCGACCAGCCCCACGCCGCGGGTGACGAGGCCGCCTTCGACACCGGTGGCGAGCAGGGCCGGTGCCCCCGCGGGCCACTGCCCTTCCACCGTGGTCAGGAGGCGATAGGTCCCCTCCGGGTCAACGTAGTTCATGGTGAGGCCGGCGCGCGTGCGGCGCGGCAGGCGCGCACCCTGACCCGCCGCACCGAAGTCGCCGCCGAGGTTCTGCACGCTCACGCCCAGGGCCATGATGTCGAACACGGCGATCGCGAGCCCCACATCGCCCCCCCAGGCATCGGCCGACCAGTCACCGATCTGCGTGCGCCCGTACTTCACCGCACCGCCGAGCGCGAGGAACCCGCGGCGGTACACGATTCCCGAGGTCGCCAGCAGATCGGTCGCGCTGAAGGTCGCGCCGGTCGGGATGCCGCGCCGGCCGCCGCTCGCGGAATCGGGGATGACCACGGCCTCGGAGCCGTATTCCAGCGCCTGCGTGCCGAAGCCCCAGGCGACGTGGCCGGTGCGCACCGCGATGGCGATGGTGCTGTACGTCGTGCCGGCGAGATAGGGCTCGAGCGACCCTTCGATCGCGATGTGCCGGATCGCGGCGATCCCCGCCGGGTTCGCGAACAGTGCTCCGGCGTCGCCGATCAGCGCGACCCCCGCGCCGCCTAGCCCAGCCGAGCGCGTCGATCCGGGAAGCGAGGGCACCGCGCTGCCCGGCGATTGCGCCAGCAGCCCGGAGACGAGGACGGCGTCGAGGAGGACCGTCACGACGAGACAGTCTCCTCGACGTCCCACGTCCTAGTGGATCCGGACGACGTTGAGTCTCGGAACGAATGTGCTCGAGAGTGCAGCCCCGCCGGGTCCGGAGAACAGGAGGTTGAAGCCCGGCCCCGCGGGTCGCTGGAACGCCACCGCATACCACGCCGATCCCGCCCGCAGCGAGCCGCTCAACGACACGGCCGACCCCGCCGTGATCGGCGGCGTGAGCGGGAACACCTTGGGGAACAGGGTGGCGTTCTGCGCGTGGAGCGACGCGAACGTCGCCCGGAAGTCCCACGATATATACGTGAGCTCGGGCTGCGCAGTGAACCCGGGGAGCCCGGAGACATAGTTCGCCATTGCCCAGTGCTCCACCACGGTCGCAAACGGGATTCCGGTCGCAGCCGCGATATCCGCCCCGCCCAGCAAGCTGGTCTGTTCGAGCGACCGGGTGAACGCGGCGACGGAGGTGAACGAGGTGTCGGGCGCGAACTGGTCGACCATGTATCGCACGAACAGCCAGGCGGCTCCGCGCTCGCCGAGACTGCCGATGCCGCTCGAGAATGCGAGGAAGTGCGTCGCGCTGGAATCCAGGTACATGTATGAGTTGATCAGGTCCCCGAAGACGAAGTTGGAAAACGACACCTGGTCGGCCGGCAGGAAGCTCCGGCCGCCCAGCTCTTCGGCGAAGTGCGACATGCCCTCGTCCAGCCAGGTCGCCTGCGGGCTGCCCGACCGGAGCAGCACATGCTGGTTGTAGCTGATCATGTGCTGGAACTCGTGGATGAACGTCACGGGCACCAGGGACTTCAGCCGGGTTGCGCTGTGGGCGCACGACAGCGTGCTGTCGGGGTCCGCCACGATCGAATAGAACACCTCGCCGTTGTTGAACTGCGTGGCGAAATTCGGGTCGATGTCCGCACCGAAGAAGAACCCGGCCACGAACCCTTGATCGTGACACTGCTGTTTGGTCACGAGTTTGTTGACGACCCCCGTCATCAGCACCGCGACCACCGCGTTGCCGTCGATGTCCGACTCGCGGCCGTAGGCCGTGGTGTCGATCGCGTACAGCCGCGTATCGAACAACGCCCCGAGCGAATCGAGATCGCCTGGGGTGAGACCGTTCGCCGGTGCGGCGTTGTCCACGTAGATGGCCAGGTGCCCGTTCACCGTCTTCGCGGTGGCCGTGACCGTCTTTATCCCCGCCTGGCTGCAGTTCAGGTCACCGCACACCTTGAAGGAGCGCATGTCCCCGACGTTGGGCGGCGCCAGACGCAACGCCGGCGCGCTCGGCGCCGGTCGCGGCGCCAACTGGAGCCCGCTGAAATGCGCCCGCTCCTGCTGGCGCAGGAAGTCGTGGAATTGATCGCCGAGGTTGCTGCTGCGACTCGCGGTGGCACTCGCCGGCGGGGCAGCCAGGACCGGATGCAGCGTGTCGCCATCCAGAATGAACGCCAGAGTGGCCCCTTCGACGTCGGTGGCGATCTGCGGGACCAGCAGGTAACGCGCCGAATCCGTGATCGACGCGTTGCCCGGGAAGGTCAGGCACCCGCGGTTGGCGAGCGGCGCAATCGACTGGTAGGCGCCCACACTCAAGGTCACGGGCTGACCCGCCGGCGTGCTGCACGCCGTCGGGGGTGGAGGCGGTGGGGTGCCCCCGCCGCCACCGCACGCCGCCGCTGCAAGCGCAGCCGAGGCCATCCAACCGAGCATCTTCTGGTTACGTCCCACCGCTGACTCCTTCCGTGAGTGCTGGCCGACGCTGGAGCGCCCGGCGCAGGCAGATCGGGCCGACCACCGCATGCAGCGCGACGAGCGCCACGGCCAGGCCCTCGAATGATACACCCCATTCGGGGAACGCCCGTCGCCCCGCGACGGCGAGCAGCAGTCCTACCCCGGCCTGCGAGATAAGGCCGAGCCACCCCGATCGCGCAAGGTCGCCGGTCACCAGCGGGTCGCGGGCCGCCCATCGTCCCCCCCAATAGAGGCCGACGGCGCGCAGCCCCGCGACCAGCAACACCCACGGCCACAGGTCGATCAAAGACGCGGCGTCGAGCCGCACGCCCAGCAGCGCGAACGCTCCGGCCGCAAGCGGTCCGGCGTGCACGTCGAAGCGGCCGCGCAACAAGCCCGCCGTTTCGGCATCGAACCGCGCCAACACGATGCCCGTGATCAGCGCCGCCAGCGTCACCTCGGCCGGCCCGAGTGAGCCGGCGGCCGCGGCGCCGAACGCCGCCGCCAGCACGAAGATCCCGGGGTCGGCCCCCAGGAGGCGGCGAAACCGGCCGACCAGCCACGCCAGCAACCCGCCGGCGAGACCCGAGGCGCCGAGCGCGATGAGCGGGACCGCGAACGCCGCGGGCTGCAGCGCGCCGACGCTGGCGAGCGGACGGGCGAGCACCAGCGTCGCCGAGAACAACAGCACCGCGGCGACGTCGCGCAGGGCGTTGAGCCGCAGCACCGCCTCACCCAGGGCGCCGCCCGGCGCGTCGGCCAAGGTCGCATACACGAGCGCCGGAGCCGCCGCCACGGTGAAGGCGCCGAGCGCCAGCGCCACGGCCAGGGCATCGCGCGCCGGCTGGTGCACGGTGAGCGGGAACCACGGGTGTACCGAATAGACGACGCCCACGGTGACGGCAAACGGCACGATCACCGACGCCGTGAAGAAGCGTCCCAGGCCGGAGACGGCCCCGTCCCCCTCCCGGCGCCACGCGAGGCCGGCGCGGAGGGCGAACAGCGCCAGCGCCGATTCGCCGACGAACTGGAGCGCTTCGACCTCGTCACCGCGTACCGTCCCCAGCCAGTCGGGGCTGAGCACCAGCCCCGCCGCGACGAAACCCGACACCCGCGGCAGCTGCCAGCGGAGCGCCAGGCGGCCCGCCAGCTCGGCCACCACGATCAGCACACCGAGGCTCAGCGCCGCGCGCGCCGCGACCGGCGCTCCCGCGGTGTAGTGATGAACGAGCGCCAGGACGAGAGCGAGGGCGAAGAGCGAGATGGCGGTGCGCATGGAGTCCGCGAAATTTCGACGCCGCAACGGGTTTTGACAATGCGAGCCGACGCCCGTATCTTGCGTTTTGGAACTCGCGGTCTGCCCGATGGCTTTCGTTCATCTCCATACACACAGCGAATACTCTCTCCTCGACGGCGCCAATCGCATTCCGGACTTGCTGGACCGGATCGTGGCGCTGGGGATGGATTCGCTCGCGATCACCGACCACGGCAACCTGCACGGGGCGTGGGCGTTCTACGAAGCGGCGAAGGCACGGAAAGTCCGCCCGATCCTGGGGTTTGAAGCGTACCTCGCGTTCGGCAGCCGGCTCGCCCGCGAGAAGCCCGCCGACGCCCCGGGGCCGTATTCCCATCTCGTGCTCCTCGCCAAGAACCGCGCCGGATACCGGAATCTCGTAAAGCTGTCGTCGATCGGGTTCCTGGAGGGCTTCTACCGACGCCCCCGCATCGACCGGGAAGTGCTGGAGCGGCACAAGGAGGGGCTCGTCTGCCTCGCCGCCTGTCTCTCGGGAGAAATCGCGCTGTACCTGCGCGCCGGCAACTACGAGGCGGCGCGGGAGAGCGCCGCGTATTTCGCGCGCCTGTTCGGCCCCGACGGGTTCTGGCTCGAAGTCCAGAACCACGGGATCCCGGACGAGGATGTGGTCACGACCGGGATGTTCCGCCTCTCCCAGGAGCTCGGCGTGCCCGTCGTCGCCACCAACGACGCCCACTACCTCCGCAAAGACGACGCCGAAGCACACGACGTGCTGCTCGCCATCGGCACCGGGAAGGACCTGGACGACCCGAAGCGGTTCCGCTTCTTCGGCTCCGAGAGCTACGTCAAGAGCGAAAAGGAGATGAAGCCGCTGTTCCCGGGCCGGCCGGAGGTGCTGGCCGAGACCGCGCGCGTGGCCGAGCTGTGCGAGTTCGATTTCGAAAAGCGCTACTTCCTGCCGCAGTACCCCCGCCCCGCGGAATTCGCGACCGACAACGATCTCCTGGTGCATCTGGCCCGGGCCGGGGCGCGGGAGCGCTACGGCGATCCCCTGCCCCCGGCGGTGGAAGAGCGGCTGCTCTATGAGCTGGATGTCATTCAGCGCACCGGCTACGCCGGGTATTTCCTGATCGTGTATGACCTCGTCAAGGCGGCCCGCGACCGCGGCATCCCGGTGGGACCGGGGCGCGGCTCGGCGGCCGGTTCACTCACCGCCTACGCCCTGCGCATCACGAACGTCGATCCGCTGCGCTTCGACCTGCTGTTCGAACGGTTTCTGAATCCCGAGCGGATTTCCATGCCGGATATCGATCTCGACTTTTGCTTCGAGCGCCGGGGCGAAGTGATCGAGTACGTCCGGGCGCGCTACGGGCGGGAATCGGTCGGGCAGATCATCACCTTCGGGACGATGAAGGCCCGCGCGGCGTTCCGGGACGTCGCCCGTACGCTGCGACTCGAGATCGGCGAAGTGGACCGTGCGACCAAGCTGATTCCGGCCGGGCCGGCCGCGGTGTGGTCTCTGGCCGAAGCGGCGCAGAAGGTCCCCGAGCTCCGGTCCATCGCGGAGCAGGACGATCGCGTTCGCAAAGTCATCGACCTCGGCAGCCGCATCGAGGGTCTGGCGCGCCATGCGTCGGTCCATGCCGCCGGCGTGGTGATCGCGCCCGGGCCGCTCACCGACTACGTGCCCGTGTGCCTCGCTCCGCAGGACGCCGAGGCGATCATCACGCAGTACGACATGGTAGCGCTCGAGAAGGTCGGCATGCTGAAGATCGACCTGCTCGGCCTTCGGACGCTCACCGTCATCCACGACACGGTGGCGATGGTGCAGGAGCGGCACGCGGTCACGCTCGACATGGACGGCCTGGATCTCGAGGATCCGGAGGTGTATCGCCTGCTACGCTCGGGGCACACCGCCGGCGTCTTCCAGTTCGAGTCCCCGCTCGCGACCGACTGCCTCCGGCAGATGAAATGCGACCGGTTCGACGACCTGGTCGCCGCCAACGCCCTGCTGCGTCCCGGACCGCTGGACACCGGGATGCACCTCGTGTTCATCAACCGTAAGCTGGGGCGCGACCCGGTGCGCTATCCGCATCCGGCGCTCGAGGAGCTGTTGCGTCCCACCTACGGCGTGATCACCTACCAGGAGCAGGTGATGCGCATCGCCAACGTGCTGGCGGGCTACTCGCT
>JBGPHP010000038.1:0-18468 GCA_041484445.1 Gemmatimonadota bacterium | reverse complement strand
GGCGACCTTCTGGCGCATCTTTTCCGGCGTATCGATCCCGATCGTGAACGACGACGTGGGCGCCTTGCCGGGATCGAGTCCCCACAGGCGCCACAACGGCTGGCGCAGCCGCTTGCCGAGGAGATCGTGCAGCGCGCCCGACAATGCGGCGCGCGCCGCCCCGTTCTTGGGAACGACCTGCTCGAACCGCCGCTCGGCGCCCTCCAGGTCGAAGGGATCGTCGGGCAGGTGCTCCGCCAGCGTGTCGAGCACCCGCACGACGGTCTGGGCGGTCTCCCCGTAGTAGGACGAGGGCGACGCCTCGCCCCACCCTTCGATGCCGTCGCCGTCGGTGAGGCGGGCCCACACGACCTCGTAGGCACTCCGGCCCCCGCGCGCGATGATGAACGGGTGTTTCGTGTGCAGCGTGATGACTTCCACGGCGAGGGTCAGAGCCATCTGTTGCGGTGCAGCCACCAGAGCATCACGGCGGAAATCGCGGCCATCGAGCCGAGCGCCAGGTAGAAGCCGAGGGGATGATGGGTAAACGGCATCTGGCTGAAGTTCATGCCGTAGATGCCGCCCACCACGATCAGCGGCAGCGCGATCGTCGACACGATCGAGAGCTGCTTCATCACGCGGTTCATGCGGTTCGACGTCTGCGACAGGTAGGTCTCGAGCACGCCGGCGAGGAGGTCGCGCGTCGTGTCGACCGACTCCATGATGCGGATGGTGTGATCGTACACGTCCCGGTAGTACAGCTGCGTCTCGGAGCGGATGTAGATCGACGGCCGGTTGGTGAGGACGTTCAGGACTTCGCGCAGCGGGCCGATGTGCCGCCGCAGGCCGAAGGCGGCCCGCTTGGCCTTGAAGATCTCATGGATCAGCTTCTCGTCGAACGCCTCGAACAGCCGCTCCTCGAGGCTGTCCACCTGGTCGTTCAGCGCTTCCACGATCGGGAAGTAAGCGTCCACCGCCTGATCGATGACCGAATGCATCGTCATCTCGGCGCCGCGCCCCAGCAGATCCGGGTTGCGAACCAGGCGTTCGCGCGTGACGTCGCAGCTCGGGCTCTCCACGGCATGCACCGTGACCAGGAAATTCTTCCCCAGGAAGAAATAGAGCTTGAAGGTCTCGAGGTCGTACGGATCGGGTGTCGCCCGGTCGAAGCGGATCCCCGACATCACGACGAAGATGTAGCGGTCGTATTCTTCGAGCTTCACCCGGGAGCCCGGCGACATCGTGTCTTCGATCGCCAGCGGGTGGAACCCGAAGATCTTCTCGAGCAGCGTGTGCTGGTGCACGTCGGTGCTGTCGATGTCCACCCACAGCTCGCCCTCGCCGCCCTCCAGGATCTCCCGCAGCCGGAGCGGGGCGAGATCCTGCTCCAGCGAGCCGTCGGGACGGCGGTACAGGCTGACGGGCCAGTGCTTGGAAGCGGGCGCGGCGGTGGCGGTCACGACTCAAGTATCGGGGGCCGGGCCCGCGTCAGGCAAGCGCACGCGCCAGGGCGGTCGTCCCCGCCGCCAGCAGATCCACCCGGTATCCGCCTTCCAGCAGCGCCGCGACCGGCCGACCCGGCAGCCGCGCGCGCAGCGCCGCGGTCCAGGTCGCGATGTCCTCGGGGAGCAGCGTGAAGCCCCCCAGCGGGTCGCCGGCGAGCGAATCGAAGCCGGCCGATACGAGCAACACGTCGGGCGTCCAGCCCGAGAGCGCCGCGTCGACGGCGTCGAGCAGGTCCCCCACGTAGGTCGCGCGCGGCAGCCCCGGCGGGCGCGGCACGTTGAACACGTTCCCCACCCCGCGCTCGTCCGCGGCGCCCGTGCCGGGATACCACGGGTACTGATGCAACGACACGAAGCGGATCGAGGGGTCCTGCTCCACCAGCGCCTGCGTGCCGTTGCCGTGGTGCACGTCCCAATCCACGATGAGCACTCGGCTCGCTCCGAGCGCCTGGGCGTGCCGCGCCGCGACCACCACGTTGTTCACGAAACAGAAGCCCATCGCGCGCGCCGCCAGGGCGTGGTGACCCGGCGGGCGAGTCGCGGCGAACGCGGTGCCGGACCCCCCCCGCATCGCTTCGGTCACCGCCGCCACGGCCACGCCGGCCGAGGCCTGGATGGCTTCCCAGCTGCGCGGCGCCAGGTAGGTGTCCGGATCGATGGGCCCGCCGCCGGCCGCGGCCAGGGCCTCGAGGGCGTTGAGGTAGCGCAGCGGGTGGACGCGCTCGAGGACGTCGTGCGCGGCGGGCGACGCCTCGACCCACGAGACATGCGACGCCAGCGCGGGGGCGCGCAGCGCCTCCAGCACGGCTTCGATGCGCTCGGGACGCTCCGGGTGCCCCGCCCGCCCCGGATGCAGGCGCGTGGCCGGGTGATACGTGACGACGGTGGTCAGAGGGTCAGCTCTGCAGGTGCTGCTCCCGCAACAACGCCCGGATCGCTTCGGCCTCGGCCTTCATCTCCCTCCGGCCCGCGTCCAAGTCGGCGAGCGTCCGCCGGTAGCGCCGCCACAGCACCACGACCAGGGCGGCGGCGAGGGCGCACCCGACCCCGCCCGCCACGAGTCCTCGGCGTTCCAGCTCCAGGCCGAGCCACACCAGCAGGACGGCGTCGAGCAGCAGGAACCCGACGGCGAACGTGGCGAGGGGCCGGCCCGGCGCGCTCACCGCACGGCCTGCCGCCGCGCCGGCAATATGATGAAGGGGGCATTGGCACCCGCTCCCAGCGCCCCGAGCGTCGTCGCCTCGTCCAGCACCGCCGCGCCGCGGAACTTCACGACGTAGTCGGCGACGCGTGGATCGGCCTGCTTCAGGGCCCGCGCCAACGCCGGGCGCTTGAGATCCGCCACCGTCGTGTCCGGACCCACCGCGACGAACACCTGGTCCCACACGTCGGTGACCATCACCCGCACCGCGAAGCGCTCCGCCACCGCCGTCATACGACCTCCAGGGCGGACGTCACCGGCAGCGTGGAGAAGAATCGATCGAGGGCCTGGTCGAAGAACAGGGTGGACGCCCGTACCCGACTCGTCCCCCGTCCCTCGTCCCCCGTCCCTGCACTGGTCGCATTGATCACGACCTCTTCGCCTCCCTGTCCGCGCAACACGACGAACTGCGGGCCTTCCTTCTCGGGGAAGGCCGCCTGGGCCGGCACCCGCTCGGCGAAGTATCGCTTGGCACGCGCCAACACCTCGGGCGCCGGGAGCGCCACCGTGGCCGTGTGCATCATGGCAGGCGCAGCAGCGTGATGCCGGTGGGCTGCAGCGGCACCGGGGCCGTGGCGACTTTGGTCCTGGTCGTGAGATCGATCACGTCCACCGCGCCGGGATCGACGCCGATGCTCTCCTGGCTGATGAACGCATAGCGGCCGTCGGGCGAATAGGCGACTCCATGGGGGATCTTCTTCGTGGTGGGGATCCGCGCCACTTCGACGAGCGAATCGGTCGAGATGAGCGACACGCTCTGCGCTTTCTTGTTCGTTACGATCACCCACTTGCCGTCGGGGGACGGCTCCACGTTGTAGGCCCCCGTCCCCGTGGGGATCTCCTTCACGAGGGTGAACGTGGCCGCGTCGATGACCTGCAGGCTGTTGCCGTGGTTGCAGGCGACGTAGAGCCGCGTGTCGTCCGCCGAGAGCGACACGAACGTCGGCATGCACCCTTCCATCCCCATCGCGGCCCCCGTCTTGTGGCGCCGCGTGATCGCGAGCGACTGGCGGTCGATCTCCAGCACCTCGTCGGAGTTCATGCAGCTGATGTACACGAAGGTGCCGGCGTGATTCACCTTGACGCCGTGCGGCATGTCGCACGCGGCGATGTTGGTGAGGGGCGTCATCTGCGGCGTGTAGATGACCGAGACGAGGTTGGTGCGCGGATGGTCACCGTAGAAATCCGAGTTCGCCACGAACGCCAGCTCGCCGTCGGGCGTGACCGAGATCGTGGTCGGGAACATCTCGACCGGCGCCCGCCCCAGGAGCGTGTCCCCGTTCACCGCCATCTTCCAAAGCGACCCATACGGCGTCCCGTGCGCGATCGTCACATAGTAGAAGCGGCCGTCGGGGGACAGCGTGATGTTGTGCGGGCCGTCGATGTCGGCCGGCATGATCCCGACCGGCACGGTCTTGACCGTCTTGAGGGTCGTGCCGTCCCAAGCGAGCTGGGAGACGATGTCGCCCGACTCGCTCACCACATAGAGGCGATAGGGAAACGCGGCGGGGGCGGCCGGCGCCGGACTCTGCCCTGCCGCCGGCACGGCCAGGGCCAGCCACAGAGCGCCGGCCCGCCATAGACGATTACGGATCACGGAATGCTCCCGGATGAACGGCACGCAAGTCTGATCGACGGCACGGCCAACATGATCATAACACGCTACTGCAGCAGCTCGGCAACCCGGCTTTCGACCCGGGAGTTCGGGACCGCCTCGGCCCCGAGCTCCCGGGCACGGCGCAGCAGGTCGGCGTTCACATGGGAGCCGAACGCCAGGACCGGAATGCCGCGGCCGTGCGCCTCCCGAATGGATGCTTCCCAGTTCCTGGCTTCCAGCTCGACCACCGCGAGTTCGCACGCCGCGCCGTCGCGCGTGACGCTCCCACCGGCACTCTCCACCACGCCGCCGAGCTTCCCGCGGAACACGAGGTCCTGGGTGAGCAGATAGACGCGCCGCGACGCCCCGGTCACCAGTTCTATCACCAGATCTGGGGCACCAGCTCGGGCGCCCGCACCATCGGGTCACCGGCCTGGCAGCCGAACGCCTGCGCGAACGCGGCGCTGTTGGACAACGGGCCGTTGACGCGCCAGCGCTCCGGTGCATGCGGATCGACCGTGACCCGCGTGCGCAGCCGCGCGTCGCGGTTGTGCACGCGCCAGCTCTGGGCGTAACCCAGGAAGAACCGCTGCTCCGGGGTGTACCCGTCGATCGGCCCGGGACGGCCATCGCGCTGCAGGGCGCGCTCCAGCGCATCGTACCCGGTGAGGATGCCGCCGTAGTCGGCGATGTTCTCGCCCAGGGTGAGCTCCCCGTTCACATGGAACGTATCCACCTGGATGTAGGCGTTGAACTGACGCACCACGAGGTCGGCGGCCTGCGTGAAGTGCGCCGAATCGGTCGGGATCCACCAGTCGCGCAGATTGCCGGTCGCGTCGTAGTGGCGCCCTTCGTCGTCGAACCCGTGCGTCAGCTCGTGGCCCGCCCAGCTCCCGCCCAGCGAGCCGTAGTTCGCCCCGTCGTCGGCGCCCGGATCGAACGTCTGCGGGATGAGCGCGCCGGCCGGGAACACCATCTCGTTCTTCGTGGGCTCGTAGTAGGCGTTCACCGTGGGCACGGTGATGTCCCATTCGGTCGTATCGACCGGGGCGCCCGGGCGGTTTACGGTGCGCTGCCATTCGAAGGCGGTGGCGCGCGCCACGTTCAACACGAACGGTCCTTCGCCGATCTGGAGGCGGGCGTAGTCGCGCCAGTGCTCCGGGTAGCCGACCTTCTCGCCCATCTGCGCGAGCTTGTCGAGCGCCTGGGCGCGGGTCGAGTCCGACATCCAGCTGAGGCGGCGCAGCCGCTCGGCGAAGGCGGCACGGATGTCGTCGATCACCGCTTTGGCCCGGGCGCGCGCCTCGGGCGGGAACGTCTTGGCGACATACGCCTGGCCCAGCGCCTCGCCGAGATCGCCGTCGGTCTCGCGCAGACAGCGTTTCCAGCGCGGCAGGAGCTGCTTGGCGCCGCTGAACCGTGCGGAGAACGCGAAATCCTCGTCCACAAACGGCGTGCTGAGCCAGGACGCGGCGGCATCGAGCACGTGATAGCGCAGGTAGGCCCGCCAGCGCTCCAGCGGGGCTTTCAGGAGCAGTGAATCGACCCGTCGCACGAATGCCGGCTCGGCGACGTTGAGCCGCTGCACCGGCGCGGTGAGGCCCAGCGCCTGGAAATACGCCGGCCACGCGAGCGTCGGCGCCAGCTGGCGCAGGTGCGCGAGCGTGGTCGGGTGGTCGGTCGCCGCGGGATCACGCCGCGCCACACGAGTCAGCGCCGCCTTGGCAAGCTCGGTTTCGAGCGCCAGCACGTGCGCCGCGTCGCGCGCCGCCGCTGCGGGAGCCGCTCCGGCGAGCGTGAACATCTTGGTCACGTGCGTGACGTAGGCCTGGCGCAGCGAATCGGCCGCCGCCCCGCTGTTCGTGTAGTAGTCGCGGTCGGGAAGCCCCAGCCCGCCCTGCAGCAGCCAGACTTCGTAGTGGGCGGCGTCGTGCGGGTCGGCGAGCGGGAAGTAGCGGAACACGGCGTTGACGCCGAGCACCTGCAGTGCGGCGATCTGGGGCACGAGCCGGGCGCGGGTGGTGACCGAGTCCACACCGGCGAGCCAGGGCCGGATCGGATCCGCCCCCGCGGCTTCGGCCGCACTGGAGTCCATGCAGGTGGCGTAGAACGTCCCGAGCTTGCGCGGTGTGCTGTCGGGCGGGAACGCGCTGCGGTGCGCCGCCGCGTCCTCCAGCACCGAGCGCACCACCAGCTCGTTGCGATCGCCCATGTCCCGCGAGACGCCCGAGGACGAGTAGGCCGCGGGAATCGTGTCGTGCGCGAGCCAGGCGCCGTTGGCGTACTGGAAGAAGTCGGTGCACGCGGCGGCGGTCGTGTCGATCCACCGCGGCTCGACGACGCGCAGCGGCGGCAGCGTCGAGTCGATCGGACTTTGCGCCCCGGCGGGAGACGCGCCGAGCACCGCGAGCACCAGGCCGGTGACGAGGGAGCCCGCGCCACGGCGGGCCAGAATGATCATTGCGCGAGCGAGCATGGATCGATGACTCCGGTACGGGCTGGTGCGAATGACGGCGGCGAAATCGAACGTATCCGGGGCCGGCGTCCCCGTCAACGCGATGCGGGTCCGCCCAGCCGCTCGACCGTGACGACGCCGGACACCGGCGACGCCGGGCGCCGCAAGGCGTCGAACAGCGACGGGCGCCCCGGGCGTACCAGCACGGCGTCTCCCGGCGGCGGCTCGTCCAGTCCCGCGAGCGTGAGGAACACCCAGGCCCGGCGTTCCGCGGCGAGCATCGGGACCCGGTAGCGTCGTCCGTGCCAGCTCACGGCTGCGTCCGTCGACTCGAGAAAGACGTCGTCCTCCACCTTCCACACCCCCGGCCCCACCGCCTCGCCGTTGCGGTAGAACACCGGGTCGAACGCCGCGTCTTCGTGCCGCGCGAAGTTCTGCTCGGCCGCCCAGTCGTACGCTTCGAGCGAGGCGACGTCGGCCTGCCACTCGAGGTGATGGCGCAGCTCGTGGGTCAGCGTCTCCCACGCCTCCGCGCGCCAATCGAGCTCTCCCAGCCGGGCGAGCGCCTGAAACGAGCCATGATAGAGGACGACGCGGGATTGCAGATCGGTCCCGGAGCCGCTCCACTCGAGGGGAATGCACTCGCCCAGGGTGTAGACGTCGCCGCGCAGCGGGTGGGGAACGGTATGCCGGCTGACTGCGACTTCAACGACGCCGCCTTGGAATTCCGGCGGGATCTCCCGGTGGAGCCGTTCCACCATCGCGCGAAACTCCTCGAACCGCACTCTACCCCTTCAGCTTCTCCGTCAGATAGGCGACCAGCCGGTCCGCCGCCACGCGATCCTGCAACAGCGTGTCGCGGTCGCGTACCGTCACCGTCTGGTCCTGGGTGGACTGGCCGTCGATCGTGATCCCGAACGGCGTGCCGGCTTCGTCCTGCCGGCGGTAGCGACGGCCGATCGAGCCGCCGTCGTCGTAGAAGACGTTGACGTGCCGCCGCACATCGTCGTAGATGCGGCGCGCCAGCTCCGGCATCCCATCCTTGTTCACGAGTGGAAACACCGCCGCCTTGATCGGGGCGAGCGCGGGATGGAAGCGCATCACCACGCGCTTCTCCCCGGCCACTTCTTCCTCGTGGTAGGCATCCACCAGCACGACCAGCGCCGTGCGGTCGGCGCCGGCGGAGGTCTCCACGACGTAGGGCACGAACCGCTCGTTGGTCGCCGCATCCACGTACTCGAGCTTCTTTCCCGAGTGCTGCTGATGGCGCGACAGATCGAAGTCGGTCCGGTTGTGGATCCCCTCGAACTCCTGCCACCCGAATGGGAATTCGTACTGGATGTCGTAGGCGTCCTTGGCGTAGTGCGCCAGCTCGTCCTTTGCGTGCTGGTGGAACCGCAGCTTCTCCGCCTGCAATCCGAGGCCCTGCACCCACTGCATCCGCTGGGCCTTCCAGAACTCGAACCATTCCAGGTCCGCGCCCGGCTTGACGAAGAACTGCATTTCCATCTGCTCGAACTCGCGCGTGCGGAAAATGAAGTTCCCCGGCGTGATCTCGTTGCGGAACGCCTTGCCAATCTGGGCGATGCCGAAGGGGATTTTCGGGCGCGAGGACTGCAACACGTTCAGGTAGTTGACGTAAATGCCCTGGGCGGTCTCGGGGCGCAGGTAGATCACCGCCGCGTCCTCCTCGACCGGTCCCATGAACGTCTTGAACATCAGATTGAAGAGGCGCGGCGCCGTCAGCGTGCCCTTCATGCCGCACACCGGGCACTGCGCGTCCGGTTGGCCCGGCGTGCCCTTGATGCGGGGATCGTCGGCCCGGAAGCGGTTCTTGCACTGTTTGCAGTCCACCAGCGGGTCGGTGAACCCGGCGATGTGCCCCGACGCCTCCCACACCTTGGGATGCATCAGGATGGCCGCGTCGAGACCCTCGATGTCATCGCGCTCGTGCACCATCGAGCGCCACCACCGCTCCTTGATGTTCTTCTTGAGCTCCACGCCCAGCGGCCCGTAATCCCACACGGAGCCGAGACCGCCGTAGATCTCGGAGGACTGGAACACGAAGCCGCGCCGCTTCGCCAGCGACACCAGCTTGTCCATCACATTGTCGGCAGTGGGCATAGGAGCGGGGAAGATAGAGGGAGCGTCAGTCGCCGGGCAACCCGAATGCCTCCCGCGTGGCGCGCGCCCCGAGGTCCACCAGCCCCGCCGCATCGAGTTGCGCCCCGCCGCCGGTGACGACATGCACCCCGGCGATGTCGCTCGCCCGTCCGGCCACCACCACCGCGGGCTTCCGCGCCGCCCGGGCCCGCTGCAGCACCTCCCCGGTCACCTTGCCCAGCAGCGACGTCCGGTCGAACGCCCCCTCGCCCGTGATCACGACGTCCGCCTTGGCGAGCGCCGCGTCGAAGCCGACGCGCGCCAGCACCCACGGGGCGCCGGGCACGAGCTCCGCCCGGGCGAAGAAGACGAGCCCAGCGGCCAGCCCGCCCGCCGCACCGCCGCCCTCGAGCTCGGCCAGGTCCGGGCGACCATTGCCCGCCATCGCCCCCGCCAGCCGCTCCAATCCGGCCGCGAGCTGCTGCACCGCCGCCGGTGTCGCTCCCTTCTGCGGCGCGAACAGCGGCGCGGCGCCTTCCGGCCCCACGAGCGGCGTGCGGACATCGGCCAGCGCCACCACACGGGCCTCCAGATGCCACCCGGGCTCCCATTCGGCGAGCGCCGCGAGCGCGGCGCCTCCTTCCGCCAGCGGCCCCCCGCTCACGTCGCTGAACGTCCACCCCAGGCCGCGGGCCGCCCCGACGCCGCCGTCCACGCACGCCGACCCGCCCAATCCGACGACGATCGTCGCGGCACCGCGGTCGGCCGCTTCCACCATCAGCTCCCCCACGCCGCGGCTGGTCGACTCCGTCGGGTTGCGCCGGTCGGGCGAAAGCAGGGCCAAGCCGCACGCGCTGGCGCTCTCGAAGATCGCGGTCTCGGCGTCGATCCAGCCCAGCTCCGCGCGCACCGGCGCGCCGAGCGGCCCGGTCACGGTCACGGACTCGCGCAATGAAGTGGGCGCCAGCACGGCGTCGAGCAAGCCGTCGCCCCCGTCGGCGACCGGACAGGTCAACACGTTGGCGTGCGGCGCCGCCAGGCGCGCGCCCTGCGCCAACGCTTCGGCCACGGCTCGCGGACCGAGCGTGCCCTTGAACGCTGCCGGGGCGACGAGAATCGTCTGGGTCATCGTGGGGCTCAACGGTAGGTCGCACGCCGAGCGGGCGCTACGCGCGCCGCAACCTGCGGCACAGCGGGGAAAACGCGGTGCCGGTGCGCTGCGTCACGCGTTGCCAACATCTTATGGGTCAACATGTTACGTGACGCCGGCGATCGGCACCGTGCTTGCGATTGAAAAGCGGCAAGCCGGTGTGTTCGCGTCGGATACGGGCGCTCGATTCGGACCGCTGGCGGCCCCCTGGGGGAAACCCTGGGGGGCGTTGTTTTGGGAGCCGCCAGCCATCAGCCGTCAGCAATGGTGCTGAGGGCTGATGGCCGATGGCTGATGGCTCTAGGGCACCAGTCGCAACGTATCCGTCGCGCGCACACGCCGGACATCCACGGGCACCACCCACAGCTCACCCCGGATCCATCGTTCCGTCTGGTCGCGGTAATGCGGCGAGCGCGGGTTGCCCGATTGCCCCGCCGGGAGAACAAACCCTCCCACACCATCCACGTCGCCGAAGTCCACCACGTGCCGCATCGACGGGCCCTCCGTGCACCGAAACGGCGGCGCGAACTCATCGGACGGGCACACGTTCACCGTCTGATTGCCGCCACCCAGGCGCAGCGGCCCGATGTTGAACCCGGCGAGCCAGCCGAGCAGCGGGACGTCGCCCAGTGGATGCGCTTCGGTGGACGTGTGGACATCACCCCAGGGCCGCGAAGCGCCGCGCGCCAGCACGCTGTCCATCGCGCGCCGCGCGAGCGCCGACAGATCCTCGTGCTCCGGCGTCCGCACGTCGTCGAACCAGCGGCTCTCCCCCGCCCGGAGCCAGCGGTGCAGTGCGGCCGAGGGACGGAAGCCGGGCGATTCGTCGTCATAGGTGAGCGCCTGCAGCGCGCGGTACCAGGACCAGACGAGCGTCGGCTCGGTGCGGTCCGCGGCCATGTTTCCGTCCCACTGGCGCAGCCGCTCCCCGAGGTCGGCGTGCCCGGCTGCCTCCGCCGCGCGCGCCGCGATCGGCGCGATGCCGCGCAGAAACACGTTCACCGCATCCACCTGCTCGCGCGCCACCACGGCCGCCGTGGCACCGCTGTCGCGCCGCACCATCTCCCAGATCCGCTCGGCGCGGTAGGGCAGATCGTAGTCCGCCCGGATCGGCACGGGGAACGCGTCGCCCACGATGCGGTTGTTGGCGGTGACCACGAACCCGCTGGGCGGGTTCACCTCTCGCGGCAGCTCGGCCGACGACAGGTACCGCGTCCAGCCGCCCGCCCCGGTCCATCCGGGCTCGGGCAGGGAGCCGTCGCCCGCCCGCCGGACGGGAACGCGGCCCGCCAGGAAATAAGCGATCGTCCCGTCGCGGTCCGCGTACACCACGTTCTGCTCGGGCACGCGGAACGTCTCGAGGGCCGCCTGGAACTCGGCCAGGCTCGGGGCCCGCGCCATGGCGATCAGGGCCGTGAGCTCGTCGGAGGGAGTCTGGGCGGTCCACCGCATGGCGAACGCGCTAGTAGAATCGGGACGCCACCCCAGCTCCACCAGCGGCCCATCGGCGGTGCGACGCCGGCGATAGACGACCGGGTCGGCGCCTTTCACCCGCAGCGTCTCGGTCACCGTCTCCACGCCCGCCCATCCGGCCGGCGTGAGGTAGCGCGCGGTGTCGGGTGTGATCCGTTCCTGGACGTAGTCCACGTCGTCGATCATCCCGTTGGTGAACCCCCAGCCGTGGTGGGCGGTGTGGCCCAGCACCACCGGAGGCAGTCCCGGAATCGTGACGCCGACGACCTCATAGCCCGGTGCGTGCATCCCGACGAGATACCAGATCGACGGCGCGCTGAGCGACAGATGGGGATCATTCTCGAGAATCGGCTTGCCCGAACGGGTGTGCGACGGTCCGATGGCCCAGGAGTTCGAGGCCGTGGCCTGCGCCTCCACCGATGACGAGCGCCACGCCGCGGGTCCGTGCCCGCCCGAGCTTTCGACGATGACCGGAGCCGAGTCCGGGTAGGGCCCGAAGAGATCCGCCGCGCGGTCCGCGCCGAGCGCGGCGATCGACCGGGCGTGCGCGATCTCGCCGTTGTCGGAGCGCAGGTCCCAGGCTTCGACGAGACCGATTTCCACGGAGTGGACGGGCTCCCAGGGCTCGGGCATGTGACCGAGCAGACGGAGCTCGACGGGCCTGCGGCCGGCGGCGATCCACGCATTCACGCCGCGGCTGTAGGCGGCCGCGATCCGCAGCGTCGTCGCGTTGCCGTGGGCCAGCCGCTCCCGGGCCAGACGGGCCATTTCCCGCGCCCGGATGGCGCGATCGGCGCGCAGCGCCCGCGCACCGAACAGCTCGGACAGCCGCCCCTCCGCGGCGTGCCGCAGCAGGTCCATCTCCCACAGACGGTCGCGCGCGTGCAGGTAGCCCAGGGCGGCGAACGCGTCCGTGTCGTTCCCGGCGATGATGTGCGGTACGGCGAGCGAGTCCCACAGGACGGTGACGGAATCGCCCAGCCCGGGCACGGTTTCACGGCCGTCGAGCGGGGGTGCCGCGGCGCCGATCCAGATCCGGAACCCGACGGCGGCGACGCCGGCCAGCAGGAGCAGCCCCACGGCCAGGCGAGCCGCGAAGCGCTTCATACGACCTCGATGATCTGCTCTCGATGGGTGCCGACGCTCACGTAGCGGATCGGCGCGCGGGAGAGGTCCTGCAGCCGGTCGAGGTAGGCGCGCGCGGCGGCGGGCAGATCGGCGAGCCGGCGCACGGCGCTGGTCGGCTTCTGCCAGCCGGCGAGCGTCTCATAGATCGGGCGCACCCGGTTTATCCGCTCGATGTCTGCCGGCATGCCGTCCACGACCTCCCCGTCCAGCCGGTAGCCCGTGGCGACCGGGATCTCGGCGAAGGTGTCCAGCACGTCGAGCTTGGTGACCGCGAGCCCGGTGAGGCCGTTCACCCGCACGGCGTAGCGCACGACGACGGCATCGAACCAACCGCAGCGGCGGGGCCGTCCGGTCACCGCCCCGAATTCACCGCCCAGCTGGCGGATGCGCTCCGCCTGCGCGGGCTCCGCTTCGGTGGGGAGGGGGCCGTTGCCGACACGTGTCGTGTACGCCTTCACGACGCCCAGCACCGCGTCGATCGCGGTGGGGCCGATGCCGGCGCCCACGGCGGCGCCCCCCGCTGTGGTGTTGGACGAGGTGACGTACGGATAGGTGCCGTGATCGACGTCGAGCAGCGCGCCCTGGGCCCCTTCCAGCAACACCGAGTCGCCGCGCTGCAGGGCTTCGTACACGACCCGGCCGGCGTCCACCGTGAGGGGCAGGAGCCGCGGCGCCCAGCGCTCGAGCAGCGCCCGATGGGCCGCCGGATCGGCTCGCTCGGTTCCGCCCAGGAGGCCCAGCATCTCGTTGGCCGCCGTGACGCGGGCGGCCACGAGGTCCTGCGCCCGCGCCAGGCTCCGCAGATCGCCGACGCGTATGCCGCGCCGGCCGTACTTGTCCTCGTAGGTGGGACCGATCCCCCGCCCCGTCGTCCCGATCTGCTCGCGCCGCTCGCGCGCCTGGTCGAGCAGCTTGTGATACGGGAGTGTGAGGTGCGCGCGGTCGGAGACGAACAGCTTGTGCTCCACCTTCACGCCGCGCGAGACGAGCGCATCGAGCTCGGTGAAGAACGTCTCGGGGTCCAGTACGACGCCGTTACCGACGATGCAGACGGCGCCCTGCAGGATCCCGGAGGGGATCTGATGCAGCACGAACTCGCCGGCGCTCATGTGCACCGTGTGCCCGGCATTGGCGCCGCCCTGGTAGCGCACGACGAGGTCGGCCCGCTCGGCGAGCACGTCGACGAGCTTCCCTTTCCCTTCATCCCCCCATTGAGCGCCCACTACGACGACGCAATGGACCTTCGGTCCGAACACGCGCGGCTCCCCTCAGTAAAAACGCCCCGGCGAGCGGGGCGAGTATCCTCCGACGGAAGCTACCGGGCTGACAGGACCTCCGCTACGGCTTGTGCCACCTCTTGTACGCCGTCCAACGTGAGGCGGTCGGGAGTATCGCGCAGGGTGTGGATCACCCGCGTCGTCCGCCAGTCCCCTCTCAGGATCGTCACGCACTCGGCCGCCGCATCGGCCAGCGCGAGGCCATCGACGACGATCGGCAGCCGGCGCCACTCCCGGCTGTCGAGCGCCGCCGCCACGCGCCCGACCACCCGCCCCGGGCGGTGCACGTACGCGATCACCCGACCCCGGTCGTCGATGCCGTCGAAATTGATCACGGCGGTGCCGCGCAGCAGATTCGCCCGCTCCCGGACCAGCGCCCGCGCCCCGACGAGCCCCAGCTCCTCGGCGTCGAGCAGCAGCGCGCCCACGCCCGCGTCCGCCGGCACGGCGTCGAGCGCGGCCAGCACCGTCAGCACACCGGTCGCGTTGTCCACCGCGCCGGGCGAGCGATCGGTCGCCACGTTCAGTGCGAGAAAGCCGCCCGCCAGCGCGACACCCGGGATCCACCACACCAGGGCGGGTCCGCCCAACACGGTGGCCGCGAGGGCCGCCGCGAGCGCCAGTACCGCAGCCCCAACCCAGAGGAGTCGCAGCGCCATGGAGAGCGGTTGCCCCTTGGAGTCGTAGTGGGCCGCGAGCCAGGTCGCGACCCGCGTGCGGGGGCGCACGGCGATCAGGTTGATGCCTTCCGTGGAGGCACGTCCCCGCAGCGGGAACCGCGCGGCGGCGGCGAAGCGGTGCTCGAGCACGACGAACCCGCGCGCTTCGAGCTCGCGGCGCAGCACGGCGCGGACCTGGTCGTGAGCGGTTGTGCCGACGAGGCGCGCGACGGCGAGCTCGCCCAACAGGGCGCGAGACGCCGTCACGCCGCGAGGAGCTGCCCGACGCGCTCCCGATCCGCCGCGGCCAGCGGGGCCAGCGGCTCGCGCACCGGCCCGCCATACAACCCGGCGGCGTCCATCGCCGCCTTGATGCCCGCAGGACCGAGGCGCCCCACGATTTCCTTGTCGAGCGTCATCAGTCGGGCCTGCAGCTCCGCGGCGCGGGGCCGATCCCCCGCCCGGAACGCGGCCTTCAGCTCCACGGCGAGCCGGGCGGCGAAGCACGACACGCCCACGATGCCGCCTTCGCATCCCGATTCGTACGCCGTCAGGAGCAGCGAGCCCGAGCCCACGAGCACCGACCAGGCCGGGACCATGTGCCGGTAGGCGACCAGGTTCTTGGGATCGCCCGAAGAATCCTTGACCCCCGCGATGTTCGTGTGCGCGGCGAGCCGCCCCAGCAGATCGGGCGCGATGGCGGTGTGGGTGTACTTGGGGATGTTGTAAATGAGAATGGGCACCGGGCTCGCATCGGCGATGGCCCGGTAGTGCGTCACGAGACTGTTGGCGGAATGGCCGGTGCTGTAATAGCCCGGCGGCCGGACCAGCACCGCGTCCGCACCCTCGGCGGCCGCCGCGCGGGACAGCGCGATCGTCTCGCGGGTGGACTCGGCGCCCGTCCCCGCCAGGAGCCAGCGATCGCGCGGCACGACGGCCCGCAGCGCCGCCACCAGGCGGCGCTGCTCCTCGGCATCGAGCAATACCGCTTCGCCCGTGGAGCCGGCCGCGACGAGCCCGTCGAGTCCGTCGGCCAGGAGCCGCTGGGCGTTAGCCGTCGCCCGGTCGAGGGCGAGCTCGCCGGTCGCGGGTTCGAAGGGTGTGGTGACCGGCGCGAGGATGCCGGCGATACGGCGCGGAGCGGTGGAGGTCACGATCAGGGCATCATGTCGGAGAGGTCGTCGGTGGTGAACCCCGCCGGCCGGTCCGGGTCCGCCTCCACCTCGGGCGTCACCGTTCCCTCCGGCTCGAGCACGGGCGCCGGCTGCGACATGGTGCGCCGCCGCAGCGTCCGCATCTGCAGCTCGAAGTCCGCGGGGTTGGACGAGGAGGCCAGTGCGGTCTCATAGGTGACGACGTTCTCACTCACCAGATCCATGAGATGCTGATCGAACGTCTGCATGCCGTATTGCTCGCGCGATTCGCGGATGTAGTCGGTCAGCTCCGGCGTGCGCATCGGGTCGCGGATCATGTCCCGCGCCGTCCCCGTCCCGATGAGCACCTCGATGGCCGCGGCGCGCCCCTTGCCGTCGGCGCGCGGCAGCAGGCGCTGCGACACCACCGCCTGTAGCGACTCGGCCAGGCGCAGCCGGGCGATCCCCTGCTCCTCGGCGGGAAACATCGAGATCATCCGGTTCACGGTGCTGACCGCGTCGGGCGTGTGCAGCGTGGAGATGAGCAGATGGCCGGTTTCCGCGGCCTTCAGGGCGGTGTCGATGGTCTCGGAATCGCGCATCTCACCGATCAGCACGACGTCCGGATCCTGGCGCAGCGCGGCGCGCAGCCCCATGCGGAAATCGTCGGTGTCGGTTCCGATCTCCCGCTGCGTCACGGAACAGTTGATGTCGCGGTGCAGGAACTCGATCGGGTTCTCGAGCGTAAGAATGTGCTTGTGCTGCGTCTGGTTGATGTGATGCACCATCGCGGCCATGGTGGACGTCTTGCCGGATCCCGTGATGCCCGTGACGATGATCATCCCCCGCTCCGCCGTGGCCACCTGGGCCAGCACCCCGGGCAGCTTGAGCGTTTCGAACGTGGGCACGTCGAACGGGATCACCCGCATGACGATCATGAACGAGGAGCGCTGGCGCAGGATGTTGACCCGGAAGCGGCCGATGCCCGGCATGCCCCACGAGCAGTCGTAGTCCCGGATCTTGTCGATGCGGGCGCGGTCTTCCTCGGTCGGAATCAGCTTCTGCGCGATGACCTTGGTCTGCTCGGGGGTGAGACGCTGCTTGGTGAGCGGGACCAGCCGCCCGTTGATGCGCGCCCGGAACACGTCTCCCGCCTTGATGTGCAGGTCCGACGCGCCGCGGTCCACGGCGGCCTTGATGATTTTTTCCATTCAGTATCCGGCGTCCAGGTCGACGAGATTGGCGAGCGGCGCCCCAGCAAGATAGCGCCGGATGTTGTCCAACATGAGGGCCGCCTCGCGCTCCCAGAACCGGTCGGTTACGGGGCTCACGTGCGGGCTCACGAGCACGCGCGGATGCGCCCACAGCGGGTGCTCGGACGCGAGCGGCTCGGTGGCGAACACGTCGAGTGCGGCCCCGCGCAACGCGCCGCCGTCGAGGCGTTCCAGCAGCGCCTCCACGTCCAGCAGCGCTCCGCGTGAGACGTTGACCACTACGGCGCCGGGGGGCAGCCGCTCCAGCACCTCGCGCCCCACCGCGCGGTCGGTCTCGGCGGTGCGCGGCGCCGCGATCACCAGCACATCGCTTTCGGCGGCGAGCCGTGTCAGATCCGCCCCGCCACCCACCCACGCCACGCCGGCCGGTCCGCCCCGCTCGGGCCGGCGCCGGATCCCTGCAACGCGCATCCCCAGGGCCAGGCCCCGCCGCGCCACGGCGCTCCCGATTCCCCCCAGCCCGACGATCCCGACCCGCAGGGTGGCGAGCTCCCGCACGCGGATGGTGCGGTCGCCGAACGCGTCCTGGATCCAGCGCCGCTCGGCCTGGGCCCGGACCGTGTGATCGAGTCCCCGCGCGAAGTAGGCGATCGACGCCAGCACCCAGTCGGCGATCGGCTCGGCGTGTACGCCGGCGGAGTTGGTGAAGTGGATCCCGCTGCCGCGCAGCGCGGTGAGGCTCGCGCCCACTCCGGCGGTGCAGCTGTGCACCCAGCGGAGCGTGCCTGCCCCGGCCGTGACGACGCCCGTGGGGATCCCGAAGCCGAGATAGATCTCGGCCCCGCGCGCGGCCGCCACCGCTTCGGGCGAGCCGGACCCGCCGTCGCCGTCGGACGTCGCCGGCGCCTGGACTTCGACCAGCTCCCATCCTACGGGAAGCGCACTGCGCAACTGGGTCACGACTTCCGGGGTGACGCGCCAAACGGGCCGCGTCGCGCGCAGGTCGAGGACGAGGCGGTGGGTCACTCCCCGGACGACACCGTGCGCACCAGGGGGTGGTGCAACACGGACAGCATCGCCTGCGCGTGCAGGCGGCCCGGGCCGCGCAGCTCGAGCTCGACCACGAGGTCCACGTTCTCGCGGCGCGACTGGACGCCGATGATCTCGACGCCGGCCCGCCGTACGAGCGTCTCGAGCTCCTCCAGCGTCTGCGGCTCCGGTTTGGCGTGGATGATGAGATATGTCTGGGTCGTGTGGCGGCTGGCGAAGCGCTCGAGGTACCCGAGGCCGTACAGCACCAGCATCACGAGCAGCGTAGTGCCGAGCGCTTCGATGTACGCGCCGCCCCCGATGGCCATGCCGATCGCCGACACGACCCAGATCGTCGCCGCGCTCGTGAGCCCCGTGACCGCCCCGCGCGCGTGCAGGATCGTTCCCGCCCCGATGAACCCCACGCCCGTCGCGATCTGAGCGGCCACGCGCGTGGGATCGCCGCGGCCCGGCACGAGGAGCGCGAGATGGACCGACATGGTGGTGAACAGCATGGCGCCGACGCAGATCAGGATGTTGGTCCGCAGACCCGCCGGCTTGCCGG
>JBGPHP010000037.1:0-18629 GCA_041484445.1 Gemmatimonadota bacterium | reverse complement strand
CGCGCCACGGATCCGTGTGCACGAACGCCCGACGCTCCGTCGACGGGACGGACGTGAGCAGTCGTTCGTCTTCAGTGATCCCGGTGCGTGGCGAGTCGCTCGAGTGCTGCGACATGGTCGTCCTGGCGGTTGTAGAAGAAAGGAGAGAGACGGACGTGCCCCGGCCGGGCGTCGGCGACGACGCCGGCCTGAGCGAGGTGCAGCACTGCCGCGGCGGGATCACGGGCGGGAAGCATCACGATCGCCGAGCGCGCGTCCGGCGTCGCCGCCACCTTGGGGCGGAATCCCGCCGATCGCGCCCGTGCGACGAGATCCTCGGTGAGGCCCGCCGTCACCTGCCGGATCGCCGGGACCCCGATCTCCTCGATGTACTCCAGCCCGCCGAGCTGGGTGTACACGGCCGCGAGCGCCGGCGTGCCCTGCTCGAAGCGACGCGCATCGTCGTGGAACTCGAGCGCGCGCGGCTCGAAGGCGAACTGGTCCCGGTGTCCGAACCACCCGGCCACCGTCGGGGTGAGCGCGGGCGCGAGTCCATCGCGCACGTAGCAGAACACGATCCCGGTTCCGCCCAGCAGCCACTTGAGACCGCCGGCGATGAGAAAATCCACACCGAGGGCCGGCGCATCCACCGGTACCTGGCCGACCGACTGATAGGCGTCGATGAGGCAGAATGCACCCCGGCGGTGCGCCACCTCGGCCACCGCGGCGACGTCCTGGATCGCCCCGCTCGTGAAGTAGACGTGCGAGGTCGCCACCAGCGCCGTGCGCTCGTCCACGGCGCGTGCGATGGCCTCCACCGGGACGCTCACCTGATCCGGGCTCTCGACGACCACTACCTCCACCCCGTGGGGTCGTTTGGCGAGCCACTGATAAACGACCGTCGGGAAATCGAGGGAGGTGACGACCACCCGGGGGCGTTTGGCGTAGTCGAGGGCGCTCGCGACCCCGGCCACCGCCGCCGAGACACTGGGAGCGAGCGCGATGTTCCGCGCCTCGGCGCCGACGACCCGCCCGTAGCGGGCGCGCAGCTCCGACAACGCCCCCCACCAGTCGTCGTACCACGCCGCGGCACCCCGCGCCTGCCAGGTGTCGAGGAATTCCGTGACCTTGCGCCGCGCTCGGGCCCCCAGCGGGCCGAGCGAGCAGGTATTGAGATAGATCCGGTCCCGAAAGATCGGGAATTCGGTCCGGTAGCGGCTCAGGGGATGCACGCCGGCCACGGGGCCGGCGGAGCCGCCCGCGACCCCGCTTGCAAGCGTCATAGGGGGTGAATATACAGAAGCCATGCAGACTCCCGCGAGTTGGACGGCGCTTGTCGCCCGCCTGGCAGTGCGCGCCGCCGTGCGGCCGCGCCTCGCGCTCGACCTGTTGCGACTGACGTGGAGTTTCCGGGCGCGCGGCTGGTACCGCCGACCGCCGTTCCTGCCGCTCCCGCCGCGCGAGTACATCCGCTGGCGCATGTTCACCGCGTACGGCGACGAGGGCGCCGTGCCCCCGGTCGGCGACGTCGTCCGCTTCGCTCGCTGGCGCCGCGAGACGATGCACCTGTGACGGCGAAGACGTAGGGAAAGGGCGTCGAGGAAAAAGACGTATGGACAAACGCGAGACCGAACTCAAGCGCCGGGCGTTGGCACTCGGCTTTACGGCGGTCGGCGTCGCAGCGCTCGAGCCCAACCCACACGCGCTGGAGCTCGATCACTGGCTCGAGGCCGGACACGCCGGCACGATGAACTATCTGCACCGCCAGGCCACGAAGCGGCGGGATCCGCGGCTGATCATGCCCGAAGCCTCGGTCGCCGTCGTAACGCTCACGAACTATTTCCACGGGCAGGAGCACCCGCCTGACCCCGGGCGCGAGCCCGGGGAATCCGGGACCACCGCCCGCGTCGCTCAGTACGCGCGGTCCCGCGACTATCACGCCGTTCTGGGCGAGCGCCTCGAGCGGTTGGCGGCGGCGATTCGCGAGCTGTGCCCCGGTGCGCACACCCGCTGCTACGTCGACGCCGGACCCGTTCCCGAGCGAGAACTGGCACAACGCGCCGGTCTCGGTTGGATCGGCAAGAACACCATGCTGATCGATCCGGACATCGGCTCGTTCACCTTCATCGGCTGTGTGCTCACCGACGCCGACCTCCGGAGCGACCCGCCGTTCGAAGCCGACCGCTGCGGCTCCTGCCGCGCCTGTCTCGATGCCTGTCCGACCGGCGCGTTCACCGCTCCGCATACGCTCGACGCCCGCCGCTGCATCTCCTACCTCACCATCGAGCATCGAGGGGGATTCACCGATGAGCAGCAGGCGATGGTGGGCGAGTGGTTGTTCGGGTGCGATGTGTGCCAGGACGTGTGTCCCTGGAACATCCGCTTCGCGCGCCCGACCCCGGATCGGGACCTCGCCCCCCTGCCGATCGTCGATTCCGAGGAGTGGGCGACGATCGACGCGGCGGCCTTCGACGCTCGCTACGGCGCCACACCATTCACCCGCCCCGGTCTGGCCGGCATGCGCCGCAACGCCGCCGCGGTTCGCGCCAACGGCGCTCCGCGCCGCCCATGACGGCGAGCCGCATCGCGGGGATCCAGCGCCAGCTCACCGAGGGCCTGGCCCGCATCGACCCGCATCATCGACTGCTGGGCCGCCCCACGACCTATCGCGTCATCGACGGGCAGACACTCGAGATCACGTTCCGCGACGTGGCGGGAATCGCCGAAGCGGAAGTGCTCGGCGTGAAGCGCTCGCTGGGCGGTGAGTGTTACTGCACCGTCTCGCCGCAGACGGCCGAGCACGTCATCGTGCGGTTCGTGGTGCCGCTCTAAGCGGGCTCCAGACGCAGCACCGGCAGCTCGGGCGGATTGCCCCACCGGATCGGGATCGCGGCCGATCCCACCCCCGCCGACACGTACAGCCACGTATCGCCCACACGATGCAGCCCGTGCAGATAGCGCCCGCCGAACTGCGAGGGCACCGAGAGCGGCCCGATGAGCGGCCAGTGGATCTGACCGTTGTGGGTGTGTCCCGCGAGCATCAGGTCCACGCGCGTGCCCGGCGGGAGGTACTCCACCAGGTCGGGATTGTGGGACAGCAGCACCACGGGCGTCGTGCCGGGGACCTCGCCGAGCGCGTCGCCGAAGCGGACCGCGCCATGGGTGAGATCGTCCACGCCGGCGATCGCGAGGCCTGACGCGCCCCGTCGAATCAGGCGGTGCCGGTTCAGCAGGAGCTCGACCCCGGCCCGGCGCACGACCCCGGCCACGAGGTCCGGACCGACCCAGTGATCGTGGTTGCCGAGCACCGCGACAACTCCGTCAGGCGCACGAAACCGGGCGAGCACCGGCTCCAGACCATCGAGATCGGTTCGCGCGTGGCTCACGAAGTCGCCGCCCAGCGCGATCAGGTCGGGGCCCAGCGCCGCGACGCGATCCGCGGCCCGCTCCAGCCACCATCGCGGCACCGCCGGACCATGATGAAGATCCGTCACCAGTGCGATGCGGTAACCCGCGAACTCCGAGGGTAGCCCGGCGATCGGCACCGCGACTTCCGGCGTGCGCAGCGCTGCGCGCTCCCAGCGACCCAACGGGGCGGCGAGCCGCTCGACCAGCCATCCAATCGGGATCTTCACCCGGCGCTCGAAGCGCGGCGGGCGCGCCACCTCACTCGGCGGCCGCCGGCGCCGTTGATAGAGGAACGGACCGATCACCGCGACTCTGCCGCGGCCAGCTCACGCGTTTCGCCGTGCGCCAGCTGCCAGTAGCGCTCCACCGGCAGCCCGGCCGCGCACCAGCTCGCCAACGCCCGCTCGGGAGGCTCGTCCAGCGGCTCGTCGGTGAGCTTGAACGTGCCCCAGTGCATCGGCACGAACCGCGGTGCTCCGAGCTCCCGCGCCGCGGTCACGGCCTCTTCGGGATTCATGTGGACCTGCCGCATGAACCAGCGCGGCTCGTAGGCCCCGATCGGCAGGAGAGCCACGTCGAACGGCCCGAAACGTTCAGCCACGCGCGCGAACTCCGGGTGGTACCCGGTATCGCCGGCGAAGAAGAGCCGCCGGCGGTCCGTCGCCACACTCCAGCCGCACCACAGCGTCCGGTTCCGTGTCCAGGGCGTGCGGCCGCTGAAGTGCTGTGCCGGCGTGCACCCGATCGACAGCGGGCCGAGCGACGTCTCCTGCCACCAATCGAGCTCCGTGATCTCGTGCACGCCGCGCCGTTGCAGGAACGAGCCGAGACCAAGCGGCACGAACCAGCGCGCGCCGGGATCGCGCGCCTCCAGGCGGCACACGGTCCCGTCGTCGAGATGATCGTAGTGGTCGTGGGATTGGAGCACGGCGTCGATCGGGGGCAGGGACTCGAACGGGACTCCGGGTGCCGTCCGCCGTTTCGGTCCCACACCGTGCAGCGGGGACGCACGGCTGCTCCAGATCGGGTCGGTGAGGATGTTCAAACCCCCCAACTGGAGCAGGAACGTCGAGTGGCCCACCCAGGTGATCGAGACGCTGTCGTCTGCGGCGCGCGGGGTGGCGAATCCCGGCATCGCCCGCGGGAAGGTCGCCGGATCGGGATCGGGCGGGGGCGGGTGGCGTATGCGCTCGACGAACCACCAGCGCAACAGCCCGCCGAGGCGGGCTTCGAAGCTCGCCTCGGTCCAGGGATTGGTGAAACCGCCGCGTGATCGGTGGTGTGCGAGCAGAACGCCCTCCGCAGCACAAGCTACTGCGGAGGGCGTCGCCATGCCGTCGTCACGGAACCGTGATCGTCGCGTCCTTGAACTTGCTTTCGCTCGCCGCCCGGAGGTGTGTCGTGCCGTGGAGCCGCCCGTAGACCAGCGCGGAGGCACCCGACGCCCAGACCAGGGCGGCGGTTCCCGAAGAATCCGTGAGGAACCACGAGACTTGCCGGTTGGTGAGCAGGTTACCCGCGGAATCCCGCAGCTCCGCGGTGAACGCGCCGCTGTCATTGACCGCGATCGTCCGGCTCGCGGGAACGATGGTGACGCTGGCAACCGGATTCGATGGCGCGACATTGACGACCTGGATCGACACCGAATCCTGGAGCACTCCGCTCGTCGCGACGATCCATGCCCGTACGACTCCACGACCGAGGATGGTCGCACGAGACAGGGAATCCGCGCTGAACCCGGAATCCTGCAGCACGAGCGCGATCGATGTGTCGCGGCTGAGCCAGTTGACCTGCGGGCTCTGCTCCGGGATCCCGATCGAATCGCCGACCGCCGCAACCAGGACGATCGTGCCGCCGTAGGCGACCGTATCCGGTCCCGCGATATTGACGAACGAGCCGCCCGCGCCGGCGCGGGGAAGAAAGACCGAGACCGGCGTCGTCCCACCCGCGGTCACCACGACGTTCGTAGTCGTCACCGGGTCGAGTCCCGGGAGATCAGGTTGCTCGATCCGCACGATCCACGTTCCGGCCGGCAGGAACGCCACGGTGTAGTCGCCCTGGGCGTCGGTGCGTCCGGTGGCGAGGACGTACCACGTGAGAGACGACCGGCTCGGGTCGCCGCCGTACACGGTAACGTTCGCGTTCTGCACCGGCGTAGGGTTGCCTTCGATATCGGGGGCCGTGACGACTCCCGCGATCGAGCCGGTCGCCGCGCTGCTCACCGCCCGCAGGACGGGGAGCATGACGAAGTCTTTGTTCCCGGTCAGATTGTAGAGGAAACTCCGCCCCACGTCGAAGTCGATCACGATCTCGGCGCCGGTCGCCGACACCGCGAGCGGCTTTTCTACCAGCGCGTACAGCACGATCTCGCCGTGCCCGGGATACGGCCACTGGACCGCGGCGTTCGCACCACCCTCGTATTTGATGGACGACTTATCGACGTCGATCGTCATGCGAATCGCCGCGTACTTCCCCGCGTCGATCGTGCCCTGCCCCACGAAGGCCGTCGTCCCCTGTTGCAGCGTCAGCAGGTCGAACACCTTGTTGGGGGTGGCGATCGTCACCCACGTACCGGCGACCGACGTCGTGTCGAGCCCGGTGCTGGCCTCGATGCGGCTGACGTAGATGTTCACGCTGGCGATGGTGTCGAACGGGAAGGGATCGTCGGTGATCAACACCTTGGTCGGTGCGATCGCCGGCGGGTGCAGCGTATCGTCCTGATAGCAGGCGATTCCGAAGGACCCAGCCAGGACCAGGGATACAGCGAGTAGGCGCTTCATGAAGGCTCCAGAGTCTCGAATGGTTCGCAGGCGCATACCCTCCCAGGGCCTCCAGGGTCACAACGACGCCTTGGTGACCCGAGTACCGGACCCATGGGTATATGGTGAGGTGACGAGCGACGCCGAGATAGTACGCCGGGTGCGCGACGGCGATACGGCCGCGTTCGCCGTGCTGGTCGCGCGTTACCGCGACCGACTCGGCCGCTACGCCGTGCACATGCTCGGCGACCGCAGTGACGCCGAGGAGGCCCTCCAGGACGCGTTCGTCCGGGCCCACCGCTCGCTGGCGCGCTGCCGGGAGGACGCACAGTTCGGGCCCTGGTTGTTCGGGATCCTGGTCAACCGGTGCCGCACCGCTGGTCGGCGGGCCGCCCGCCGCCACCGGATGTTCGTGCGTGACGAGGTATCCCTCGAGCGGGCGAGCGCGCCCGAAACGTCGGACCGGGCGGAGTGGGAGGACACGGTGCGGTGGGCGATGGAGCGGTTGGCTCCGCCATTGCGGGAGGCGTTCTTGCTGAAGCATGTGGAAGACATGGAATATGCAGAGATGTCCCGATTGACTGGCACCGGAGTGTCCGCGCTGAAAATGCGCGTCATGCGCGCCCGCGAGCAGCTGCGCGCCCTATTGACCGAGGTCGAGCGTGTTTGATCGCGACGAGGACGTGCTGGATCGGGTGATCGACCAGCTCCGCCAGCCGGTGGAGATGGACCCGACCCTCGATACGGCCATCATGACCCGCGTTGCCGCGGGCGGGGACCGCGTGGGCCGGCTCGCGGCCGTGTGGGAATGGGCCTGGCGCCCCCGGGAGATCTCCGTCAGCCCGCTCGCGGGGCTGGGGCTCGCTGCGGCGCTGGTCGGGATCGTCGTCTGGCTCGCCGGGAGGAATCCCCGGGTCGGCCCGCCGGTGGCGGGCCCGAGCACCGTGCAGTTCGTAGTGGTCGCTCCTGGTGCCGCCTCCGTCTCCCTGGTCGGGGACTTCAACGATTGGGATGGCGCGGCGACTCCAATGCACGCCGCCAGGAGCGGCGCCCTGTGGAGCGTCACCGTTCCGCTCACGCCCGGTCGCTACCGGTATGCGTTCCTCGTCAACGGCTCGCGTTGGGTCGCCGATCCGGCGGCGCCTCGCGTCCCAGATGACTTCGACGCACCGAGCTCCGTCGTGACGGTAGGAGGTTGATCGGCATGCACGCCTCGCGCTGGATCGCTACGCTGCCGCTCGCGGTGGGGCTGCTGGCGCTGCACCCCACGACCGCCGCGGCGCAAGACCCGCGGCTCGAGCGGCGACTCGACTCTGCCACGCTGCAGTCGGTGAGCGCCGTCATCGATTCTGCCCGCCTTCAAGGACTGCCCGTCGAGGCGCTGGTGCAGCGCGCCCTCGAGGGAGCGGCCAAACACGCCGCGCCCGCCCAGATTGCCGCGGCCGTCCGGCGGCTCGCCATGGAGCTCGCGACGGCGCGGCAAGCGCTCGGCCCCGCGTCGTCGCCGGCGGAGCTCGACGCCGCGGCGAGCGCGCTCCGGGCCGGCGTCGGCCCCGCCGATCTCACACGGCTGCGCCATCGCCGCGCTCAATCGCTCACCGTCGCCTTGGCCACGCTCGCCGACCTCGTCGCCAGCGGGGTGCCGCCCGATTCCGCCGCGGCCGCGGTAATCGCCCTCGCCGCTTCGGCCGGGGACGACCAGATCGCGGACTTTCGCCGCGCGGTCGAGCGGGATATCGCGCTGGGCGCCCCGCCGGCCGTCGCGGCGGCGGTGCGCGTCGATGCCGCCCTGCGACAGACGCCCGGCACCCCGAGGAGACCGTGATCGCATGATGTCCGGCGCGTGAGGTTCGGTCGCCCCGCGTGGGCGTCCACGGCCGTCGTGGCCTACTCCCTCGCCACCTTTTCGACGCTCACGGCGCAAACCGGGGCCACCATGGACCTCGGGGTCATGGACGTGCGCTACGACGGCTTCTTGCCGAGCGCCGGCGCATCCGTCTCTCCCGAGTTCCGTCTCGAGCGGCCCCACCTGCTCGCCTGGGCTCGAGGGACATACCTCCATTTCGAGAGCGGACGTCACAGTCTCCAGGCGAATGCTGCCGGGTCGTTGCTCAGCGGACCATGGAGAGGGCTCCGGGGCGAGATTTCCGGGCACACCGGGGTCAGCCAGTACGCGGGTTTCGCGAGTTTCTCCCATCTCCTCGCCACTCCACGCGTCCATCTACTGGGAGATCGGACCGGGGGCTGGATAGGGGGCACCGCGGGAACAACCTGGCTCGGTGGGGCCAGCCGTCCGGTAGCCGGTGCGGAAGTGGGCGTGTGGGCACGCCACCTCGGCGTCACGTGGCTCATCAGCGTGACGAACACGCATGTGGGCGACACCAACTACACCGACCTCCAGGGCGCCTCGCACGCAAAGCGCGGTCGCTTCACGTTCGACGGGTCGCTGGGCGTGCGTGCCTGGAGTCGCGGCGGCGGTCACGGCGTCTACGGCGAGGCCAGTGGTGGCGTCGTTCTCAGCCCCTGGCTTTCCGTCATCGTATCGGGCGGGCGGTACCCGACCGATCCGACCCGTGGCAGCGTTTCGGGCCGCTACCTCGGACTCGCGCTGCGGATGAGCGCCCTGCCCCGCCGCCAAGGCCTTACCCTGCCCGTCCGGCCGTCCCGTGCGACCCACCACTCCACGCCCGATCCGGCGGACCCCGTCTCCGCCACCATCGAGCTCCACCCGTGCAGCTGCGACGGCGTCGCATTCGTGGTGCACGCGCCGGGGGCGGCCCGGGTAGAAGTGGCGGGAGACTTCAGTAATTGGGAACCGATCGCCCTCTCTCGAGCCGATGCTGGCGCCTGGACGGCCGTGCTGGGGCTCTCGCCGGGTACTTACCGGTTCAACATCCGCATCGATGCGGGAGACTGGATCGTGCCGGCGGGCGTGTCGCGACTCGCCGATGAGTTCGGCGGCGACGTGGGGCTCCTGCGGGTGCGGTAAGTCTGCGGGCTAACGGCGTCCACCGGCGAGGCTCACCGCTTCAGGCCGGCGCCGCAACGTGAGCATCGCCCAAACACCGAACGCCGGCCCAATCGCGAGAAGACTCATCACCCAGCGCCATCCCGCGGCGCGCGCCGCGACGGGCAGGAGCGAGATCGTGACGGTGGTCAGGAGGAACCCCAGACTCGTCTGCAGCGTCAGGGCGGTCCCGACGTAGTCCCGTGGAGCGAGCTCGCTCACCGCGGTCGAGAACTGAGCCGAGTCCGCCACGACCGCCACACCCCAGAACAGCAGCGCGGGGACGAGCAGGACGAGCGGCTTCCCGAACAGCCCCCCGATCGCCAGGCAGCAGGCTCCGGAAACGACCATCGAGACACTGGTGACGATGGTTCGGCCGACCCGATCGGCATACTTCCCACCGAGCCAGCATCCCACTGCCCCGCTCCCCACCACGCCGAACGTCACAAGCGCCGCCGTCGCCCGGGCGGTGGCGGCGCCGTGCAGCCGAGCTGTCTCGCTCGCAGCCACGAACGCCGCCATCCAGGTCCACATGGCGTACAGCTCCCACATGTGCCCCAGGTAGCCGAGGTTGGCGAGCAGCACCGCCCGGTCGCGGAGAATCCGGGGCACGACCGACCAGGAGAACGGCGGAGATGGGGCCGCGAACGGGCCATCATTCGGAACCAGCAGGATGAGGCCGCCCCCCGCGAGCGCGGACCCAGCGGCGACGAAGACGACGCTGCGCCACGCTTCCCCAGGTACGAACCAATGCACCAAATGGGGGACAGCCGAGCCGAGCGTGAGCGCCCCCACCAGGATGCCGATGGCCCAGCCGCGCGCCTCCCGAAACCATCCCGCCGCGATCTTCATGCCTGGCGGATAGACGCCGGCCAGCGCAGCGCAGGTCAGAAAACGGAAGCCCAGGCCCCACCCGGGACCGGACGACAGCGCGACAGCCACCGTGGCGAGTGCCGCGGCGAGCGCCGACCAGGCAACCAGCCGCCGGGCGGACCAGATATCGGACAGGGTGAGAATCGCCGACAGGAGCGCGCCCGCCACGAAACCGAGCTGAACGGAGATCGTGAGGCCGGCGGTCCCTCCGGTGCCGAGACCCCATTCTCGAGCGAGGGCGGGCGCCACGGCCGAGGCGCTGAACCACGGCGCCATGGCGCACAGCTCCGCAACCGCCAGAATCGCGAGGACCCGCTTGGAGCTCACAATCCTGTGGGATGATCGAGGAATACCCAGGGGAGACCGAATTTCGCGCCGAGGTGCTGCGCGAGTGCTTTCACCCCAAACGTCTCCGTGGCGTAGTGTCCGCCGTAATAGACGTTCACGCCCAACTCTTCCGCATCGAAGTACGTGTGGTGCGTCCCTTCGCCGGTGATCAGACTGTCGAGCCCGGCCTCCGCGGCTTGCGGAATGAGGGAGCCGCCGGCACCGGTCGCGATGCCGATGCGCCGCACCGCCGGGGGACCGAACAACATCGCTTTGGGGGTGACGCCCAGGACTGTAGTCAGACGCTCTCCCAGGGTCTCGCGGCTCACTGCCAGCTCTCCCCACACCCCGAATGGCTGCTCGCGCCAGGTGCCGAACGCACCGCGAATCTCGACACCGAGCTCCCGCGCCATGATCGCGGCGTTCCCGAGCTCCGGATGACAGTCGAGCGGCAAGTGGGCAGCATAGAGCGCGATGTCGTGTTCGAGCAGACCGGCGACGCGGACGAGCTGCGGCCCCACCAAGGGGCGGACCCCTCCCCAGAGCAGCCCATGATGGACGATCAGCAGGTCGGCTTTCTGCTCTGCCGCCATCCGGATGGTGGCGGCGCAGAGGTCGACGGCGGCGGCAACGCGGCTGACTGTCCCTGCGTTTGCTACCTGGAGGCCGTTCCACGCGTCGGGCGCGTCCCGGATGTTACGGACATCGAGTTGTTCGTCGCAGTAGCGGACGAGATCGTCGAGGCGCACCGGACGAAGGGGTAAGAGGGACCTTGAGAGTCGGACAGTATTAAAACAATATCATGACATCATCGAGCCAGTATGGCTACCCTGCCGTGCCCCATTTATGCCGTAAAGCACCAGTATGCTTTGAGTTGCGCAATCCACATCCGCGCGTAGACAAGCTGTGGACAAAGTCTTCCCGTCGATCAGCGGACAGTGGCAACAGCGGCCGGCTCCGGCGCCCCTTCGCCCATGCGCAATACGCCGTTGATCTCGCCGCCCTCCTGAACCAGGAGGCGCCGGGTCGCGATGTCGCCGTGCACCGCGCTGGTCGTCTGCAGCTCCACGCGCTCAGAGGCTTGAACACTCCCGCGCACCTCCCCACCGATGATCGCTTCGCGAGTCACGACGTCGCCTTCGACGAGTCCGCCCTTCGCCACCAGGACCTGGCGGCCGGCCTGGACGGTGCCGACGACCGTCCCTTCGATCTTGACCACCCCTTCCGCGCTGATATCGCCAACGACCCGCATGCCGGAGCCGATGATCGAAAGCCCCGCTTCCCCCGACTGAGCACCGGACTTCTCGGTGAACATGGCCATCGTCAGTTCCCCTCCTTCACGAGCGTGAGCGGGTCGAGCGACTGACCCTCACGCCGGATTTCGAAGTGCAGGTGCGGCGCCGTGGATCGCCCAGAGCTGCCGGTGAGAGCGATCACCTGTCCGGCGACGACCGAGTCCCCCTCGCGCACCAGGACCCGCGAGGCGTGTCCGTACATGCTTTCATACCCCCCCGGGTGGCGCAAGAGGACGAACATGCCGTAGTCGGCATCGGCACCGGCCGCCTCCACCGTCCCACCGCCGGAGGCGCGAATCGGCGTGCCCACCGGCACCGCGATATCGATGCCCTCGTGGGCCTCGCCGTCCCCTCCGGTCCCCTCCCCTACCCGACCGCGGGTCACGAAGCCCTGCAGATCGAGCGGCCAGTGGCTGGGCATCGAGGGAGTCGTCTCGTAGCGGCGCGTGCCGGCCGGTGCGGCTCGAACCGGAACGGCACGCATGAGCTCCAGCGACCCGGCAGCGCCCGTCGTATCCCGTGACGCCGGCCCGCCAAGCAGTTTCCGCAGGGCCTGGTAGTTCTCCTCGGCGCGGTTCAGCGCCGCAGCAAGCTGCTGTACCCGGCCGTTCTCTTCCCGCAAACGGGACAACTCTCGCTGCAGCCCGGGCACGCGGGCCGCCGCGCGCGTGACCGGGCCCGCGAAGGCGAAGAACAGCACCATCAGCAGGCCCACGACGAGCGCACCCCACTTCCCCGCTGTGAAGCCCCACAACGGTAGACGGTACTGTTTCGAATCGACGTCGCCGTCGGTATGGACGACGATGGTGACGCCGCGCGGCTTCATCCGTCGAAGGGAGCGCCGAGGATCAGTTCGAGAATGCGAGCGAGGTCGTCGTTCGAATAGAAAGCGACATGGATTTGTCCCTTCCCTTTCGCACGTAGCGAGACGCGGACATCCGTGCCCAGCCGCCGCCGCAGGGCGTCTTCCACTCGGCGGACCTCGGGAGCGCCGGGCAGCCCCCGTTTCAGTCGCGGTCGGCGCTCCGGCGCGCGGCCGCCGCGCACGCGGTCTTCGACGTCGCGCACCGAGAGCCCCTGCGCCACCGCTTCGCGCGCCAGGGTCGTTGCCGTGCGGGGGTCGTCGAGGGCGAGCAACGCCCGCGCATGACCGACGGAGAGCTGCGCGTCGTGCAGCATCTGCAGGACCGCGTCGGGCAGCTTCAGCAGCCGCAGCGCATTCGCCACCGTCGAGCGGTCACGGCCCACGGCATCCGCGACATCCTGCTGGGTCAGCTCGAACTCCGCGATGAGCCGCTCGTAGCCGCGCGCTTCATCGACCGGCGACAGGTCGTCGCGCTGCAGGTTTTCGATCAAGGCCAGCGTGAGCACGGTGCGGTCGTCTACGTCGCGCCGCACGGCGGGGATCTTCTCCCACCCGAGTGCCTGACAGGCGCGCAGGCGCCGCTCGCCCGCGATCAGCTCGAAGACCCCGTGCCCTCCGGGAGCCGGACGGACCACGACCGGCTGCAGTAGGCCCGCCTGCTTGATGGAGGACTTGAGCTCTTCGAGCGCCGTGGGGTCCACGCCGCGGCGCGGCTGGAGCGGGTTGGGCCGGATATCCTGGATCGGCAACTCGACCAGACTCCCTTCGCGCTCGGCCTCTTCGCGCGTGGGGCCGAGCAGGGCTTCGAGCCCCCGGCCGAGCCGGCGGCGACCAGCAGCTGTCTCCGTCATGCGGGCACCTCGGGTTCAGCGGTCGCGGGCAGGGCAGGGGAGGGAACTCCTCCACCGCGCTCCACCCGCCGGATCAACTCCTGGGCGACGGCGAGGTAGCTCTTCGCGCCGACGGACTGCACATCGTACAGGAGGATGGGCTTGCCGAAACTCGGCGCCTCCGCGAGCCGCACATTGCGGGGGATCGTGACGGCGAAGACGCCGGCCCCGAAGTACTCCTTCGCCTCGTCGGCCACCTGGCGGGAGAGATTGAGCCGGGCGTCGTACATCGTCAGCAGCACGCCATCGATGGCGAGAGCGGGATTGAAATTCCGCTGCACCAGCTTGATGGTGTTGAGCAGCTGGGACAGCCCCTCGAGGGCGTAGTACTCGCATTGAATCGGAATGAGGACGCCGTCGGCGGCGGTGAGGACGTTGAGGGTCAACAAGCCCAGGGACGGTGGGCAATCGATGACGATGTACTGATAGTCATCACGCAGGTCGCGCAACGCGCCCCGTAAGATCGTCTCGCGACCCTGTCGATTGACCAGCTCCAGCTCGGCACCGACCAGATCCTGCGTCGCGGGGATGACGTCGAGAAACGGGAAATGCACCGCGCTCACCCGTGCATCCGCGAGCGGGATTCCCTCGAGCAGCGCGTCATACAGCGAGCACTCCAAGGTCGCGCGATCGATGCCGACGCCGCTGGTCGCGTTCCCCTGCGGATCGGCGTCGACCAACAGCGTCTTCCGCTCGGCGGTGGCCAACGAGGCGGCGAGGTTCACCGCCGTCGTGGTCTTGCCGACGCCACCTTTCTGGTTCGCGATCGCGATGACGCGAGAGTGCACTGTAACTCGTTGATTTAAAATGAGTTAACTAATCTCACGTGTAACGTGTTGTCCCCTAATCTACTGCGTTGCGGTTGATCAGGAAAGAACCTCGCCGTTTCACGTGAAACTGGAGCCACCATTCAGTTTCACGTGAAACAATCTGAACGGACCAGGGGGTCAAGCGACCCGGCGCCGCCAGCGCAGGGCCTCCATCACGAGGTTGTGGAGGTCACTGGGGGACACGCCAGGGATCCGGGACGCCTGCGACAGCGAGGCCGGCCGAATCCGGTCGAGCTTCTGCCTCGCTTCGGTGGAAAGGCTCGAGAGCTCCAGGTAGCGCAGGTCCGGGGGCAGGGTGAACGATGCAAGTTCCTCGAGCCGGCCGGCCGCCTCCCGCTCCCGAGCGAGATAACCGTCGTACTTCAACTCGATTTCTGCGGCGGTCAGCGCCGCTTCGCTCAAGCCCGCGCCGACCTTCGCCGCCTGGAACAGCACTGCTAGCGAAACGCGCGGGCGCTTCGCTACCGTCGCGATGCGCTCGGCAGAAGAGAGGTTTCCTCCGGCCGGCGCGAGTGCACCGGCGGCTTGCGCCGGTGTGATCGTTGTCGTGCGGGCGACGTCCAGAGCACGCTCCTCCTCGGCGAGGCGCAGCTCCGCCGTGCGCCGCTCCTGATCGTCCAGTAGACCGAGCCGTGCGGCCAGGGGATAGAGCCGACGGAGCGCATTGTCTTGCCGCAGCAACAGCCGGAACTCGGCGCGCGAGGTAAAGAGGCGGTACGGCTCGTCCACGCCCCGGGTGACCAGGTCATCAACCAGGACTCCGACGTAGGCATCACCCCGGCCGAACACGACCGGCTCGAGCCCACGTACGCGCCGCACGGCGTTGATGCCGGCTACTACTCCCTGGCCTGCGGCTTCCTCGTACCCCGTCGTCCCGTTGATCTGACCGGCGAAGAACAGGCGCTCGACGGTCTTCGTCTCGAGCCACGGGGTCAGTTGATCGGGCGGATAGTAGTCGTACTCGATCGCGTAACCCGGGCGGGTCATCTCCACCCGCTCGAGCCCGGGGACGGCTCGCAGGAACTCGAGCTGCACGCGGACGGGCAGGGAAGTGGACAGCCCGTTCACGTACAGCTCGTGGGTGTCCAGCCCCTCTGGCTCCAGGAAAATCTGGTGACGCGTCGCTTCGGGAAACTTGACGATCTTGTCTTCGATGGACGGGCAGTAGCGGGGCCCGCGACCGCTGATCGCCCCGCCATACAACGCCGACTCCTGGAGGTGGGTGCGGATGATCTGCTGTACCGCTTCACCAGCCCACGTGATCCAGCACGACAGTTGGCGGGGAAGGTCCCCGCGCTCGTAGAAGGAGAATCGGAAGCCGCCGTCTTCACCGTCCTGCCGCTCGACTCTGGACCAGTCGACCGTTCTGCCATCGATGCGCGGTGGAGTCCCTGTCTTGAAGCGCGATACCGTAAGTCCTATGCTTTCAATGTCTTGCGCCATTTCCACTGACGGGAGATCCCCCGCGCGGCCCGCCGGAATCTGGGTGTCCGTGCCGAGGTGGATCTTGCCCCGCAGAAACGTCCCAGCGGTAATGACCACGGCGCGCGCTGTGAAACGGCGGCCGTCCGTCGTTTCGACGCCGCGCACGCACTGGCCCTCCATGAGGAGGCGGGCGACCATACCCTGCGTGATCTGCAAGCGGTCCAGCCGCTCGAGCAGCAGCCGCACGGCGCGCCGGTACAGCGCGCGGTCACATTGCGCGCGTGGCGCCCACACCGCCGGGCCCTTGGAGCGGTTGAGCATGCGGAATTGGATCGTGGCCCGGTCGGCGGCGCGGCCCATGATGCCGCCCAGGGCGTCCACTTCACGGACGACGGTTCCCTTGGCGATCCCACCGATCGCGGGGTTGCAGCTCATCTGGCCGATGGTGTCGAGGTTCGCGGTCAGGAGTAGCGTCGCCGCGCCGAGGCGGGCGGAGAGGGCAGCGGCTTCGGTGCCGGCGTGGCCGCCGCCGACGACTAGAACGTCATAGTCATTGGACATTGAGGAATAATAGGCCAAGCGACGGCTAGGCGTACAGACGTACGGTGGGCGACAGTCAAACGGAACGAGGGGGTTTCGAGACCGATTGGGCGACCTTTCGTAGCAGCCCGAATAGCGTCTTGCTCGTCTCCGTGGCGAGGGCTTCGAGGCGACCGAATTCCGCAGGCTCCAGGTACCCGACGTCGCGGGCCATGGACAACGCTGTTTCCACTTCAGCGAGCGATCCCCACGCGATGTCGAGAAACTTCCGGTATTCGCGCGGCCCCTTTCGACTGCAGCCTTCGGCGATGTTCATCGGTACGCGATACGCGGCACGACGCAGTTGGTCGGCGAGGCTGTGCTGCTCATAGTCCGGGAACGATTGCGCGATTCTGGCGCAATCAACGGCCAATCGTTGGGCGTGTTGCCACGCCTTGAGGGTGTGGTGGTTTGGCATGAGTGGAACCTGGGGCAAACGAAGGCGGGGTCGGTAGCCGTTTTCACGCGGCCCGTACCCCGCCTATGCACCGTACGTCTAGGCGGTCGCCTGTCCTATGCAGCTCTGACCCATCTAACCAGCTCCTTCACGCTCGGCCGCTTTCCCGTCATCAGAATCCCGACCCGATAGATCCGCGACGCCACCCATGTCACCCCCACGATCGTCAGGAGCAGGATGGCGAACGACAGCGCGATTTGGCTGCCAGGGAGATTGCCTGCGGCCCAGCGCACCGGCATGGCGATCGGGGCGGTGAAGGGAACCAAAGACAACGTCACGGCGAGGTTCGACCCTGGATCGTTGATCATCGCGAACATGCTGAAGAACGCGATCATCACGAGGTACATGACGGGCTGCTGCGCCTGGCGTGCCTCCTGCTCGTTCGACGACATGGCCCCGACCGCGGCGAACATGGCCGAGTACAACAGGAAGCCGCAGATGAAGCAACCGATGAAGAGCAACAGGGTTTCCGCGGAGATGTGCGGCAGCTGCCACACCTGTCCGGCGTCGCCGACGCTTCCCTCCCCAATGAGACGGCGGCGCTGCGAGACGAGGAAACGACCCGAGACACCCCAGATCGCGAACTGGAAGATCGAGACTGCCCCGACGCCCAGAACCTTGCCCAGCATCAACTGGAAGGGGGTGACCGAGCTCACCAAGACCTCCACGATGCGGCTGGTCTTTTCCTCCAGCACCGAGCTCATGACATTGATGCCGTACACGAGAATCGCGAAGTACAGGATGAACGCCATGAAGTAGGCGAGCGTGAACGACTGCGCGCCGCTCTCTCCCGTTGTCTTTCCCCCGGAGATCTTCTTGGTATCGAGCGCGATCGGTACGCGAGCCCGGGCCACGACCTCGGGATTCACTCCCTCGCGTTCGAGCCGCGTTGTGCTGACCAGGTCCCGGAGGACCTGCTGCAGTGTTCCCGTCGCCACAAACGACGAGACGTTGGAGGCGCGATACTCCGCCTTCCCCGAATCCACGGTCACATCGCTCACCAGCAAGAACCCGTCGAGCCGCTTCGCCCCCACCTCGGCGGTGAGCGAGTCGACGACGTTGGGACCGCCCGGCACCCGTACGGCCGCAAACACCGCGCTTGCCTGGTTCAGCCGCTCGGTGATCTCCGCGCCGAAGACCGACGTCGACGCATCGACCACCGCGATGTGTTTCACCCCACCGCCGCGACCCAGCAGGGTCGGCAGATAGAAGATGACAGCGAAGATCACGGGCCCGAGCAGCGCCATGACCCAGAACCACCGCTGCCGCACCCGCTCCACGAACTCCCGCCGGATCACCGCGAAGACCTTACGCACGGGCCACCTCCATCCCCGGCAGCGCCGCCGCCGTCGCCGCCTCCGGGCCCACAAGGTCGATGAAGATTTTGTTGAGCGAGGGTTCGGCGAGCTCGAATCGCGACAACCGGGCTCCAGAGCTCACAAGACCCTTGAGGATCTCCTGCGCATCGGCCTTGGACGCCAGCTCGAGCTCGGCATACTGTGCCGATCCGTCGACTTTCGCCACGAGGCGCCGGTCCGCAAAGATCCGATCCGCGTCACCCCTGGCGCCATCAAAGCTCACGAGTACGTGTTGACCCCCATGTGAACGTTTCACCTCGGCGAGGGTCCCGTCCACGAGCTTCTTGCCCCGGGCGATGATGCAGATGTGATCACAGATCTTCTCGGCCTGCTCCATGATGTGGGTGGAGAGCAGGATCGTCTTCCCCCGCGCCCGCAGGTCGAACAGGGTGTCCTTCAACACCTGGGCGTTGACCGGATCGAGCCCGGAAAACGGCTCGTCCATCACCACGAGATCGGGGTCGTGGATGATCGTGGAAATGAACTGAACCTTCTGCTGCATCCCTTTCGAGAGCTCGTTCACCTTGCGGAGCCGCCAGTCGCTCAGGCCGAGCCGCTCGAGCCAGGCAAGCGATTT
>JBGPHP010000036.1:0-19148 GCA_041484445.1 Gemmatimonadota bacterium | reverse complement strand
GCTGTTCTGGCGCATGCACCGCGCCGCGCGGATCATCTTCTCGCTCAGCTTCCACCTGGGGAGCTGGACCCCGCAGCAGTGCATCGACTTCCTGGTAGATCGCGTGGGACACGAGCGGGCCAACGCGACCGCCGAAGTGCGTCGCTCCTTCAACGGCGACTATTCGCCGCTGTATCAGGTGGCCTACATGATCGGCGGTCTGCAGTTTCGCGCGCTGCACCATGAGCTGGTGGACGCCGGCACGATGACCAACCGCCAGTTTCACGACGCGATCCTGCAAAACGGCGCGATCCCGATCGAGCTGCTGCGAACGCTGCTCGAGCACCGGGCCGCGCCACGGGACTTCCGGCCGAGCTGGAAGTTCGCGGACGCGGGGGTGCCTTCGCGGAGCTACTAGTCCAGCCGTGGCCCTCGGAGGCGGATGAACCCGGACAGCCCTAGCATTGTTCTCCGAGGCGGGTGCAATCTCTCTGATCGGAGGACACGATGGCCAACGTCTGGGTGGCGCTCGATTGGGCGGGCAGGATCGGCGTGTCGGCGTTGTTCGTGAAGGCCGGGGTCAATCACATCCGCAAGCGGCAGGCGATGAAGGCCTACGTGCAATCGAAGCACCTGCCGCTCGCGTGGCTCGACGTGGTCGGCACCGGGGTGATGATGCTCGTGGGGTCGGCGCTGCTCGTCTCCAACTGGCACCCCCACTGGGGCGCCGCGCTGATCATCCTCTTCCTCGTCCCCACCGCGTTCCTGATGCACAACTACTGGACCGAAACCGATCCGATGGCCCGGGCCGTCCAGGACGCGCATTTCTGGAAGAACATCACGATTGCCTTCGCGCTATTGCTCTACATCGTTCAGGGGCATCTGTACCGGTGAGCGATCGCGGGAGCGCGACCTAACGCGGGACGATAATCACCGACGCAACGATCAGGTTCGGGTGCAGCGGGGGCTCGCTCAGCGCCCCGCAGTCCCGTCGTTCCTGCGGCGGGTACTCCAGGTGGAAGTTCAGCCCGGGGTGCGTGTCGAACCACACCATCAGCACGCAGTCGGATTCGGATGACTGCGGCGCGCCGTACACGCGCTGCATCTCGCCGAGTTTCGATCCCACGCCGAACCCCTCCGCCGTCCGCGGACCCGGGCCCGACAGCTCCACGCGATTGACAATCGCCGCGGCCGAGGAATCGCTCGCGAACCCGGTGACCGTGGCACCGCCCACCCGGGCGGCGACGGTCGCCACCGGAATCCCGTCGGAAATCCCCACCCACCCGTACAGCAGATTGGGGCAGCGGCGTGCCAGCTCCGCCAGGGGGATACCCGGACGGAACGGTCCGATGGAATCCGCGGTGATCCGCGGGATCCCCGAGCCGCACGAGGGCACGCGGCCGCCGGCCAGGGTGGCCTTGAGCCGCGTGGTGTCGCGGTCGGTGGGGAAGGGCGATGCGACCGGTATGGTCGGTGGGGCAGTGGTGACCGCGGCCGTGGATTCGGGCCGCGATGAATCGGGCGGCACCGGTTGGCCTGCGGCCCCGCCGTGGTCACGGCGCTCCCGGCAGGCCACGCCAGCGCCCACGACCACCAGCGCGGTCAGTAGGGTGAAGGTACGGTTTCGCATCCTGAGGAATATGGCATGGTCAAGAACCCCCCAATCCGGTTCTCGCCGGGGCGCTCTACCGTTTCCGCTGCAGCAGGACCAGGAACCGCGGGTGCTCGCGTAACGGGTCGAGGTCGGAGTCGTGCTCGATCCACTCCCAGTGGCCGAACCCGTTATTCACCGAGCGTTCGAGACAATCGATGGCCGAATCGGCGAGGCCCAGCAGGGCGTACACGCAGGCCACGTTGTAGAGCACGGCCGAGTCGTCGGGCTCCATCGCGACAGCGCGCTTGGCCCACTCGCGGGCCCGGGCGCTGTCGCCCAGGGACGAGAGACACCCGGCGCCCAGGTACAGCGCCCGCTCGTCGTCGGGAACCAGCTTGAGTCGCCGCTCGGCGATCGCCACGGCGCGCTGCATGGCGGCGCGGGCGTCCTGCTCACGCTTGAGCCCCACATAGACGCTCGCGAGCAGCGCGGGCGTGGAATAATCCTCGGGTCGCAGCGCGCCGGCCGACTCGAACCATCGCGCGGAGTCGGCGAGGCGCCCCATCGTCCGGCAGTGGCGGGCGTAGTGGTAGTGGGCCTCGAACAGGTTCGGTTTGAGCGCCAGCGCCGTCAGGAACTCCTCTTCCGCGGCGTCATGCCGCCGATTCAGCGACAAGGCCATCCCCCGGGCGAGATGCGTCTCGGCGAGCACCGAGGCGAGCTCGACGCCGCGCGCGCTCGCCGCGTCGGCGGCCTGCAGGTGCTCGTCGCTCGAGAGCCAGTAGGTGAACAGCATCGCGTGCGCTTCCCCGAGACCGGCGTGCGCCAGCGCGAACTCCGGGTCGGCCTGGACCGCGTCGCCGTACAGCAGGAGGGCGGACTCCTGGCTGGACCGTCGGATCTGGCTGGAGACGTGACGCGCCCGCAGGTAGGGGTCGAGCGCCCGCGAGTCGCGCGTGGGCACGTGGTCCAGCGCGCGCCGCTCCTCCGGGGTCGGCGCCACGCCCAGCGTGCCGAGGACGCGGTCGGTGAGGCCACGCAGGACGGGGAACAGCTCGTCGAGCTTCTCGTCCGCCTGCACCGACCAGAGGACGCTGCCGTCCGCCGCCGAGCGCAATCGGGCGCTGAGGCGCAGCTGTCCGCCCAGGCGGGTGACGCTGCCGTCGAGCACGGCGGCCACGTCCAGCGCGCGACCCAGATCGGCGAGCGATACCTGGCCGTGCTGGGTGGCGGCCGACCCGCGCGACGCGACCCGCAGGGCGCGAACGCCGACCAGCGATCCGTGCAGATACTCCGTCAGACCGTCGGCGAAATAGTCCTTGTCCGGGTCGCCGCTCGCGTTGGCGAGCGGCAGCACGGCCACGGACGCGGCCGGTGCGGGGGCGCTCACTCGGAGCGCTTCTTACCCGGGCCGGTGCGCCGGCGGCGCCCGCCCCGGGCATCAGCGGCTCGGGCGATCAGATCCTCGATCGCGCCGCTGGGATCGAACTCGGTGAAGCCGAGGTTGAGCTTCAGCTGGTATTTGCGGATGGTGCGGTTGTTCCATTCCTGCACGTTGTACTGCACCCGGGTCGCGATGATCGGTGCCTTGTCGGCATTGGCGTCCACCGCCATGGCCGCGAAGGTGCCGCCGTCCATACGCGCCAGGAGATCCGAGTCGCGAAAGCTCCGCTTCAGGATTTCCGACACGGCGCGCAGCACGGCATCGCCCTCGTCGTAGCCGGCCGCCGTGTTGATCTGCTTGAGCCCCGCGACATCCACCGATACGATCAGGAACTGGCCCTTTTGCCGCTGGGCCCGCTTCATGTAGGGGTCCCCCAGCGTGACGAATCCCCGGCGGTTATAGAGTCCGGTCAGCCCGTCGATGAACGACAGACTGCGCAACGCCGCCTGCAGATTGGAGATGTGTACCGCGGCGCGGATGGCGCGCGCCACAATTTCGCCATTGATCCTGCCCTTCTGGAGGAAGTCCTGGGCCCCGGCCTGCAGCGACTGGATGGCCAGCTCGTCTTCCCCTCGCGCCGTAAGCGCGATGACCGGCACGTCCTCGTGGCGCTCGCGGATCCGGACCAGGGCATCGAGCCCCGGGGCTTCGGGTAGCGACAGATCGAGCAGCACGATGTCGAACTCCCGGGCCGACAGCCGCTCGAGCCCCTCGGCGAGCCCCGGCACATGGGTCAGCTCGTAGGGCTGCAGGCCCGACACGGCGGGGACCACTTCCCCCAGCGCTTCCTGGAGCAGCTGGGCGTGGCGCGGGTTGTCTTCGATGAGCAGGATGCGGATCGCTTCCGTGCCGATGTCCGCCAGCGTCTGACGGGCGAGCTTGCCGGAAATACGGGACAGATACTCCTCCGCGGAAAGAGCCTCACGACCCGCGGGTAATCTCCGAGGTTCGCCTGCGCTGCGCCAGTCGAACGGTTCCTCAGCGCCTCCAGGCCAGGCGGACGCCCAGCCCGACGAACACGAGCCCGCTAGCGCGCGTGGCCCAGCCGGACAGGGCGGACCGTCTCGTCCACCGCACCGTCCCGCTGGCGGCCAGCGCCACCAGCACATTGACGATCGTGCCCGACACGTTGAACAGCGTACCCAGCGCCGCGAGCTGCAGGCTCACGCCGCCGGCCGACCGGTCCACGAACTGGGGCAGGAACGCCAGGAAGAACAAAGCGACCTTGGGATTGAGCACATTGGTGATCACACCCTGGCGGTACACGGGCCAGAGACCCCGAGGAGGGGAAGTCACCTGGTCCGTCGCCGGGAGCCCGGGTCTTACCAGGCGGCGGACCCCCAGGTAGACGAGGTAGGACGCGCCGAGGTAGCGCAGCCCGTCATAGGCGACTGGAACCGCCGCCAGCAATCCCGTGACTCCGGCGGCCACCGCCACTGTGTGGACCGCACAACCCGTCGCGATACCCAACGCCGAGATCACCCCGGACGCCCGCCCCTCGGTGGCGCTTCGGGTGATCACGTACAGCATGTCCGGGCCGGGCGTGAGGTTCAGGGCCAGCGTCGCGGCGAGAAACACGCCCATGTCGTTCACGGCGCGGCGGCGAGCACGTCCCGGCCCAGATGGCCGGTCACGGGGTCGAAAAAATGCTCGGTCGCCACGGTTGCGACGAGAGACATGATCTGGTCCTCCTGCAGGTGGCAGCGGGCGCGCGCCAGGATCTCCGGCGCGAACCCCCCCTCGGCCTCGGCGAATCCGGTCAGGGCATCGGCCAGCGCCAGTGCCGCGCGTTCGGCCTCCGAAAACTGGGGAGCCACCGCGTAGTGCGCGACGGCATCCAATGCGGCGGGGGGGAGGCCCGCTCGCAGGGCGAGATGGCGGTTGTTGTGGGCGCAATAGGCGCAGCCGCTCCGCAACGCCGCGAGCTGCGCAATGAGCAGGCGCAGCCTGGTGGAGAGGGTATCGGCCGACGCCCGCAACCACCGAACTCGAGCGTACGCGGGGAGGCCGCGGGGCCCCGGCAGGGGCGCCGGGTTGTCGCGCGGAACGGCGCCGATCCATCCGAGCAGCCGTTCCGGGAGCGGCCAGGGTTTGGCACGGTGAGTCACGGTCTGCCCTTCCGGAACTGGGTGTACAGGTCGTCGAACAGCGCCGCCCCGCGTGCGAGGCGGTCGGCGTCGGTGGCGTTGGGCTCCGCGATGCCGTCCAGCACGACATGAACGCCCGGCGTTTCGGCGCGGAGGAACTTGTCGTCCTTACAGTCGATGTCGTGCACGATCTCACCGATGGCGGCCAAGGCGGGATCGGTGAGCAGGTAGTGTCGGCATAGTGTCTCGAAGGTGCACAAGTCGCCGTGGTGGGTGAATTCGCCGTCGTACATGTCGAAACGCAGCTCGCCCGGCTGGTGCCGGTACTCCGCGACGACGACGCAGCGAAACTGGGCAGCCGGATCGATGAAGCGCCGTATCAGCCAGGCGCTGGCGATACGGTCCACGTAGATCGCGGCGCGCGTCACCCAGACGCGTCCGTTCGGTTTCTCGGGGCTGGGTGCAGGTTGCATGGTCGGTCCCGGTTGAGCCAGGCGGCCCGCCAGCGCGTCGAGCGCCGCACGGGCGTCCTCGCGGCCGTCGGCGCCGAACAGGTCCAGCGTAGCCACTTCATGGAAGCGGTTGGTGAGCCGATCGAGGTCGCCGGTGGCGCGGCTGCTCGCCGCCGCGAGCGCCCGGTATTCCTCGGCACAAGAAGCGCGGATCGCATCCACCAGTCGGTGGTCGGTCGGGGAGTCGAAGAAGGCCGCCTCGCACACCGTCGCTTCACCTCCCGCGGCGACGATGTCCCGCGCCAGCCATTCGAAGTCTTCGCGACTCTGGTCGCCGGTCGGCAGCGCGTACACGGTGCGCTTCAGCGGCACCGCGCCCAGCCGCTGCAGCCGGCGCCGGAACTTCACGCGGAGGTAGTCAGGCTTAGGCGGCACTTGGTGGATCAAGAGCAGCCACTTTCTGTTTGATTCTACTGTATCATGCATTGATCCAATAGTATCATCACACGATTCGACGCGCAAGAGTATGGACCCCCTGGTGGGCGGGGTATTGACCGCGGTCCCCGGCGCGCGTCTTTTTTCCGATACGCCCATCCCTTACGCACCCATTTCAGGAGCACACCGCATGCGCCGGAGCCTCATCGTCGCCTGCCTCGGTCTCACCTCGATTCCCCTTTCGGCGCAGGACTTCACCCAGTTCTGCCGGGGGAACCCGAGACTCAAGGTGGGCCAGTGGTCGAGCTACCACTATGTGGGAGGACCCGCCGACGGCTCCACCATGCGCATGGCCATCGTCGCCTCCGAGCGGCAGGGCGACTCCACGTTCCTCTGGTACGAATTGACGAACGAGAATCCCCGCCATGCCGATCGTGGCCCGACGATCACGCAGATCCTCGTCAGCGGGCTGGGCACGGCGGACTTCTCGATCCATGGGATGGTGATGAAAGCCGGGACCCACAAGGCGATGCGCTATCCGGACATGATGCTCCAGATGATGGCCGGACCCATCAAGAAGGGCGTGGGGGGGATGATCGAGCAGAAGTGCAAGAAGGGGGCGATTCAGGTCGTCGGCTGGGAAGCGGTGACCGTCCCCGCGGGGACGTTTCGGGCGCTCCACTTCAAGGACGGCGACGACGAGGGATGGGTGAGCCTCGAGCTTGGCTTTCCCCTCGTCCGGTTCATCTCCAAGAGTGCCGGCACGATGGAGCTCACCGGTCACGGGACCGACGCGAAGTCGTCGATCACCGAAACGCCGCAGGCGATGCACTGATGGACCGGCGCGCGGCATTGCGTCTGCTGGGCGCGACGACGGCGGCGGCCACGGCCACGGACCTCCATGCGCTGGGGCGCGCGCTGCACCGCCACCTGGGTCGCGGGGCCCCGCTGCGGGTGCTCAACCCGCACCAGAACGCGACGGTGATCGCCGTGAGCGACATCATCCTTCCGGCAACCGACACCCCGGGAGCAAAGGCGGCGCTGGTGAACGAGTTCATCGACCTGCTGTTGGCCGATTGGTACGAGCCGGAGGACCGCGATCGGATCCTCGCCGGTCTGGCGGAGGTGGATACGCGCGCGCGGGCCGCATTCGGGAAGGACTTCGTGGATGGGGCCGGGGCGGAACAGGCCGCGCTGCTGAACGCGCTGGACGACGCGGCGGCCCGCTGGAACGCCGCTCCCGTGGCCACGCGCGGCCCGCAACCGTTCTACCGGCAGATCAAGTGGCTCACCCTGTTCGGCTATTACACATCCGAGATCGGCGCCGAGCAGGAGCAGCACTACGCGATCGTCCCCGGCCACTACGTCCCGTGCGCCCCGGCCGACACCGCCAGCGCCCCGGAGTGACGATGCCCAAGACCTACGATGCGATCGTGGTCGGCTCGGGGATGACGGGCGGCTGGGCGGCGAAAGAGCTCACCGAAGCAGGACTCAATACCCTGGTGCTCGAGGCGGGCCGGATGGTGACGACGGAGGACTACGTCGAGCACGTCCCCCCCTGGCAGGTGCGGTTCCGCGGACTGGACGACCGGCGCGCCCGCGCGGCCCATCAGCCGGTGCAGGGCGAGTGCTACGCCTGCGACGAATGGTCCTCCAAGTTCTTCGTCAACGACCACGAGAACCCCTACTCGACGCCGCCCGACAAGCCGTTCCTCTTCCTGCGAGGGCGGCAGGTCGGCGGGCGCTCGATCATGTGGGGGAGGCAAGTCTACCGCTGGAGCGACCTCGATTTCGAGGCGAACCTGCGGGACGGCATCGCGATCGACTGGCCGATCCGCTACGCCGACATCGCCCCGTGGTACGATCACGTGGAGCGGTTCATCGGCGTGAGCGGCGAGAAGCTGGGCCTGCCGCAGCTCCCCGACGGCCAGTTCCTGCCCCCGATGGATTTGAATTGCGGGGAAACGGTCGTGCGCGACGCCATCGCCAAGCACTGGCCGGGAGAACGGGTGCTCACGATCGGCCGCTGCGCCATCCTCACCGAGGATCACAACGGGCGCAAAGGATGTCACTACTGCGGCTACTGCGAGCGCGGCTGCATCACCCTGTCGTATTTCAGCTCGATCAACGCCACCCTGCCGGCGGCCCGACTTACCGGCAAACTGACGCTGCGACCCCATAGCGTGGTGCACAGTCTGATCTACGACGCGGCGCGCCGCCGCGTCACGGGCGTGCGGGTCATCGATGGGGATACGAAGCACGCCATCGAGTTCTCCGCCCGGATCGTCTTTCTCTGCGCCTCGACGTTGGAGTCCGCCCGGATTCTGCTCAATTCGGCCACCCGTGAATTCCCCACCGGACTCGCTAACTCGAGCGGCGAGCTGGGTCGCAACTTGATGGACCACATCATGGGTGGTGGGGCGAGCGGCAAGATCGGCGCCCCGGCCGACCGGATGCCCGTGGGCCGGCGGCCCAATGGCATCTACCTGCCGCGGTTCCGCAATCTCCCCGGGCGGCCGAAGTCGCCGTTCCTCAGGGGATATGCCTACCAGGGCGGGGCGGGGCGCGAGGGGTGGGGCCGCGGCACCGACCTCCCCGGTTTCGGCGCCGATTGGAAGCGCGCGCTGCGGGATCCCGGTGCCTGGCACTTCAACTTCTACGGCTTCGGCGAATGCCTGCCGAACCACGATAACTACGTCGAGATCGACCCGAGCATCAAAGACGCCTGGGACATCCCGACGCTGCGCATCCACTGTGCCTACGGCGATAACGAGTGGGCCCTCATGAAAGACGCGTCCATCTCCGCGGCGGAGATGCTGGCCGCGGCCGGCGCGCGGGACATCACGCCGTTCATCGAGCACAACGCGCCCGGCAAGGTGATCCACGAGATGGGCACCGCCCGCATGGGCCGGGATCCGAAGACCTCGGTGCTGAACGGGCACAACCAGGCCCACGATATCCCCAATCTCTTCGTGACCGACGGGGCCTGCATGGCGTCCTCGGCCAACCAGAATCCGTCGATCACCTACATGGCACTCACCGCTCGGGCGTGCGCGTACGCGGTGGATTTGATGCGGAGGAGAGAGATATGAGCGAGGGACGGGGGACAGGGGATGGGGGAGGAGGAATTCCACGGCGTGAGTTTGTGGAGTTGCTGGCGGCCGGCGCCGCGGGGTTGGGCACCCGTCCCTCCTCCCTCGTCCCCCGTCCCTCGACTCGTCTCGATCGCATCGGTCTCCAGCTCTATACCGTCCGTGACCTGCTCAAGCAGGACTTCGACGGCACACTGGGCCGCATCGCGGCGATTGGCTACCGGGAGGTGGAGTTCGCGGGCTATTTCGACCATACGCCGCAGGAGGTGCGCGCCGCGCTCGACCGCCACGGTCTCACGGCGCCGGGAGCGCACGTGCCGTACGAGGCGATCGAGAACGGCTGGGACGCGACGCTGCACACCGCGGCGCTCGTCGGCCATCGCTTCGTCGTGTGCGCCTGGATCCCCGAAGAGCGGCGCCGTACGGTGGCCGACTGGCGCGCCATCGGCGACCGCTTGAACCAAGCCGCCGCCGCCTCGCGCGCGGCCGGGCTGCAGTTCGCCTACCACAATCACAGCTACGAATTCGTGCTGTTGGAGGGACAGCTCCCCTACGACGTCCTCCTGGCCAGCACCGACCCAGGCCTGGTCCGCTGCGAGCTCGACCTGTTCTGGATCACCTACGGCGGCGGCGACCCGCTCGCCTACTTCAACCGCTACCCGGGCCGTTTTCCCCTCGTCCACGTGAAAGACATGGCTCCCAAACCCGCCCCGGATGTCGCGCCGGAGCGGGTGATGGTGGACGTCGGGCGAGGCAGCATCGACTGGAAGCGGATCTTCGCGCGGGCCAGGGACGCCGGGATCGAGCACTACTTCGTCGAGCACGACCAGCCGGCGGATCCACTCGCCAGCATCCGCGCGAGCTACGACTACCTGCGCGGGCTCGAGTTCTAGCGATCAGCGCGGGCGCAGACTAATTCAGGGCCTGGGTTCTGCCCCCAGGCGGGCGAGGCCCGCGCGGGCCTCGGCGACATACGGCTGCAGCACCGAGTCGGCGCGAGCCCAGACCGCGGCGACGTAGGCGTACGCCTCGGTCGCCTTATCACGACGCCCCAGCCGCTCCTGCAGGCGACCACGAGTCAGCGTGCCCAGGACGTCGGAGGGCAACGGCGGGAGCATGCTGCCGTCGGGATGCCGGTCCATCCAGGCGAGCGCGTCCTGCGGCCGTCCGCGGGCTTCGAGCAGCTGCACGCGTTCCAGCGCATCGAGGTTGCAGAACGTGAAGCACGCCGAGTCCGGCAAGGCGAGGAACAGCGACAACGCGCGCGTGGTGTCGCCGCGCGCGAGCGCGAGGTAGGCCTTCGACGATTCGATCATGTACCCGACGAAGTCTTTGGCGATCGGCGGAGCCGTCGGGGGGAGGTGGCCGACCACCCCTTCCAGCCGCTTCCCCATCTGGAGCAGCGCCGCAGTGTCCCGCCGCGCTCCGGCCCACGCGATCCCCCAGGGCCCCGCCTGGTTGGGCGTCTGGGACCAGCGCGCGAACACCGCGTCCGCGCTGTCGCGGGGCACTCCACCGGCGATCGCCAGCTCGGCATACAGAAACGGGTTCTGCGAGCCGATATCGCGGTACGCCTCCGCCAGGTGACCGCGGTATGCGTGGGCGATCGCAAGTGGCTGGCGCGCCTGGAGTGACTCGGCCGCGGTGCTCGCGTGCTGCAGCTTGTGGGCCGTGTAGACGCCGACGAGACGTACCTGCGTCTCCGCCGAATCCGGCCAGCGGTCGAACACGCTCCCCATCATGAACGACAGGCTCGACGCCAGAGAATCGAGCTCGCGCCCGGTCGCCGCGGTCCGCGCCGTGTGCGGGTCTGCCAGATGATCGAACAGTCGATACAGGTCGGCGTAGCGGCCGGCGCTCGAGACCTTCAGGAACGCCTCCGCGTAGCGGCGCGCCTCCTGCGGTCCGCGCAGCTGCAGCGCGAGACCCACGGCGTGGATGTAAGCCGGGGAGAACGACGAATCGAGCGCGATCGCGCGGTCGAACGCGTCCAGCGCCTGTTCGCGCCGCACGCCGGCCGTGACGCCCAGGTGAAAGCGTGCATCGCCCAGTGAGTACCACAGCTCGGGATCGGTCGGATAGCGCCGCACTGCTTCGTCCAGCGTAGCGATCAGGCGCTTCCCGAAGGTCCACCAGCTCCCGCCCAGCGGCTGCGGACCGCCGAAGGCCACGGCGGAGAGCGAGTCCGCCTGCACGATGAGGCTTTCGCGTGGCGCGAGACCGTGATTCAGCCGGCCCGCCGCGAGCGCGTACGCCACCGTGAGCGAGTCGCTGCCCGAGTGCTGCCAGCCGGAGGCCAGGGACGCGTGGCTCAGGGCCAGCACGAACGTGCTGTCCTGGGCAATGGCCTGCTGGTGATAGACCAGGGCGGAGTCGTACTGCGAGCGGCGCAGGAACTGCTCGCCCTGCAGGAACGCCTTCAGCGCGGGCAGCGAGCGCGAGCCGAGCGGCGTGCCCCGCACGGCGCCGATGGCGCGCGTCCGGCCCAGCGTGCGCAGCACGGCCACGGTGAGCGAATCGGCCAGCCGGTCCATGCGGGCCGATAGGTCGCGCAACTCGAGCTCGTCGTGCGTCCCGCTGGCCGCGTCGAGCACCGTCGCCAGCAGGCGGACGGAATCCGGGCCGGATCCGAGCAATTGCCCGTACACGACCGTGCGGGCGCCGGTGCTGTATCCCAGGGCCTGGGCGGCGGCCGCATCGCCCCGGCCGCCCCAGCGCTTGACGACCAGCGTGGGCGAGACGGTGCGCAGCGGCCCCGCCCCGTCGAGACTGCGCGACAGCACGTCCACCAGTCCTTCGCGCCACAGCGACAGCGCCGGATCGAGCACATCGAACGGGGCGACCGCCACGCGGTTCGCGTCCAGCGCCGCCGGCCCGCGGCTCTGCACCACGAGCCACGCCCCGACGGCCAGGACCAGGGCGGCGCCACCGACGAGCGCCGTGCGCTTCCAGGGGAATGCGCGCCGGCGGCCGTAGCGCGCGGATGTCGTACCGCCGGTGGGCGTCGCCATGCCTTCGAGGGCCGGCACCAGCTCCGCCGCCGATTGCGGCCGATCGGCCGGATTCTTCTCCAGGCACCACATGACCAGCTCGGCGAGCGCGCGCGGCAGCTGCGGGCGGTGCTTCGATATCGGCTCGATCGGCTCGGTCACGTGCGCCGCCAGCACCTGGTGCGGACTCATGCCTGCGAACGGCGGCCGCCCGGCGAGCATCTCGTACGCCATCGCCCCGAAGGCGTAGATGTCGGCGCGGTGGTCCACGTTCGGGTCACCGGCCGCCTGCTCGGGCGCCATGTACGACGGGGTCCCGATGGCCACGCCCACGGAGGTGAGCCCCGATGATCCGCCTGACTGGCTCAGCGCCTTGGCGATGCCGAAGTCGGCGACCAGCGCGTGGCCGCCGGAGAGCAGCACGTTGTCCGGCTTGACGTCGCGATGCACGACGCCGCGGCCGTGGGCGTACCCCAGCGCATCGGCGACGTCCCCCAGAATGCGCAGCGCGTCACGGACCGGCAGCTCGCGCTCGCGCGCGAGGCGGGCGCGCAGCGATTCACCTTCGATGAACGGCATCGTGTAGTACAACAGATCGCCGGCGGCGCCGGCGGTGAGCAGCGGGACGATGTGGGGGTGTTGCAGCGAAGCCGCCAGCTGCGTCTCCCGGCGGAACCGGTCCACATTGACGCCGGCGCCCAGCTCGGGTGGCAGCACCTTCACGACCACGCGCCGCCCGAGTCCCAGCTCCTCGGCGACATAGACGCGACTCATCCCCCCGCCCCCGAGCTCCTTCTCGAAGCGGTAGTCGTCGCCCAGGGCGGACTGGAGCTGGGGCAGGAGGTCGGGGTTCAAGCGGCTCGAAAGATAGTCGATGTGCTAGCCGAGGGCGTGTCGCTCCGGTATCGTTTCCCGTTCGCATCCCCAGGCGCCATCGATGTCGGCACCGTCCGACCTGCCTTTGCTCGAACTGCTTTGTTTCGGGCCGCCCACCGCGCGGCTCGGCCACCGAGAACCGCCGGCCGACGTATTGTGGCGCAAGCACCTGGGATTGCTCATCTACCTGGCGCTCTCGTCGGATCGTACCAAGTCGCGGGATCACCTGCTGGGGCTGCTCTGGCCGGAAAAGCAGGAGTCGCAGGCCCGGCACTCGTTGAACGAGGCGGTCCGCCGGCTGCGTGCGGGCCTGGGCGCCGACCGATTGCTGACCCGCGGCGACGTCATCACGCTGAACGACGCCGACCTGCAGGTCGATGTCCAGCGCTTCGCCGACCTGGTCGGACAACGCCCGGCGGAGGCGGCGGGACTCGTGCGGGGCGACTTTCTCGAAGGCTTCATCGTGGAGGACGCTCCGGCGTTCGAGGAGTGGGCGTCGCAGGAGCGCGTCCGCTGGCGCGCGCGGGGGGCCGCGGCGTTTCTGGCCGTCGCGGAGGCCGCCCTCTCGGCCGGGCGCACGGACGACGCCGTAGAGGCCGGGTTGCGGGCGCTCGCACTCGAGCCTCACGGTGAGCCGGCGGCGCGCCTCCGATTGCGCGCCCTGGCCTTGCGCGGAGACGCGGCCGTGGCGTTGGCGTGGTACCAGGATTTTGCGCAACGGCTCTCGGTGGACCTTGGTGAGCGACCCAGTCGCGACCTGCAGGCGCTGGCCGAGCGCATTCGAGCCCAGTCGTGGCACCGGGCCGCGGTGCCCCCGGCCGACCTGGCGCCGTTGGTGGGCGATGCTGATCTGCATCGTCGAGCCTTCGGCGTAGTCGGGGAAGCGTTGACCGGTTCGCCGCGCACGCTGGCGATCGTGGGGGGCCCCGGGCTCGGGAAGACCCGGCTGCTCCACGAGTGCCTGAGCCGTGCCGCGCTCGAGGGCGCGGTGACGGTGGTCGCGACCCCGCTCGAGCACGACCATGACGCGCCGTGGAGCGCGCTGCGCGCGTTGGCGCGCGCCGGACTCGCCACGGCTCCCGGCATCGCGGCGACGGATCCCGCAGCGCTCGCCGTGCTGGCCGCGGTCCTGCCCGAGCTGAGCGGGCGAGCCCAGCGCAGCCCCTCGGATCGGGGAGAAGTCGCCGCCGCCCTGGCCCGGCTGCTCGAGGCCGCGGTGGGCGAGCGGCCGCTCGTCCTCGCACTGGACGATGCGCATTTCGCGGACGGGGTCACGCTCGAGGGCCTCGGCGCCGCGATGGCGGCGGTTCCGCGCGGTCCGCTGGCGTTCGTGTTTACCTGCGTGCCCGAAGCCGAGCAGGGTCCTCCCGCCCTCACCCGACTCCGCAGCGAGGTCGGGCGCCGCCTCCCCGGCGACAGCGTGCGCCTCGGCGCGCTCGACTCGGGGGACGTGCGGCAGATGGTGGAGGCACTCGCCCCGTGGTGCACCGACGAGGAGAAGCGCCAGCGGCTGACCCGGCGCGTGATGTTCGAAACCGGGGGGAGCGCGTTCCTCGCGGTCACGCTGTTGCGGGCCTTGGCGCGCGCTTCCACCATGCGGGAGGACGTGCTCGCCTGGCCGCCTCCCGGTGCGACCATCGACAGCCCGCTGCCGATCAGCGTCCCCGATCTGGTGCGTATGGCCGTCGTGGCCCGCGTCTCCGCGCTCGACCCCGACGATCTGCAGCTGGTCCGCGCGGCGAGTGTGGCGGGTCCGGGGCTGGACCCCGGCGTCCTGGAGCGCACCAGCGGCCTCGCGCCCGCGGCGGTGGAGCAGGGACTCGTGCGCCTCGAGCGGGCCGGTCTGGTGACCAACGACGGACGCCGCTATGCGTTCGCCGCCCCGCTCATCGCCGAAGTCGTCTCCGGGGAGTGCCTCACCGCGGGCCAGCGCAGCTCGCTGCGCCGGCGCACGGCGGAGGCCCTCTCCACCCGCGAGGAGATGGATGCCAAGGTGCTTCGGGTGGAGCTGTTGTCGCGGATCGGTCCGGAGCCGTCGGTGTTCGCCGACGCGGTCGTCACCGCCGAAGCAGCGTTCGAGGTGGGCGCGGTCCGCAGCGCGCGACGTGCGCTCGCCGCAGCCGAGCAGTCGGCCGGCGACGCGGCGGGGGCGCGGGAACGCCTTGCCAAGCTGCGCCGCCGGCTCGAAAGCGTCTAGGACGGATTCGTTGCCTGGTCGGAACCGGCATGCTACTTTCTGGTGCCTTTTAGACCGACCTTACGGGGGACGCTCGACGCCGTGCCGCGATACCGACGACACTACATCTCGCTTGCCGCCCTCCTTGGCCTCGGGCTGATCGCCGCCTGCGGGGGGCCCTATCCCCAGTCAACCCTCGCCCCAACCTCGGATTTCGGTGTCGCCATCGATCGACTGTTCACGGGAATCTTCTGGTGGGCGGTGGTCGTGTTCGTGGTGGTCGAGGGATTGCTGCTGTTCTCGATCCTGCGGTTCCGCCACCGGGAGGGCGCGCCGGCTCCGGAGCAGCATCACGGGCATACCGCGCTGGAGATCGCCTGGACGCTCGCGCCGGCGCTGATCCTCGTGTTCATCGCGGTCCCGACGGTACGCACGATTTTCGCCACCGCCGGCGACGCCCCGCCCGGCGCCCTGCGGGTGGAGGTCATCGGGCACCAGTGGTGGTGGGAATACCGCTATCCCGATCTCGGGCTGGTGACGGCCAATGAGCTCCACGTGCCGGTGGGACGGCCGGTCGTCGTGGACATCACGTCGACCGACGTGATCCATGCCTGGTGGACTCCGAAGCTGGGCGGCAAGCGCGACGCTATCCCCGGACACCACAACAAGATCGCGTTCCGAGCCGATTCGATCGGCGAGTACATGGGACAGTGCGTCGAATACTGCGGCGCATCGCACGCCAATATGCGGCTCCGGACCTTCGTCGATTCCGACTCCGGATTTCAGGCCTGGGTCGCGGCGCAGCGGGCCGTTCCCGCGGCGCCGGCGGCGGGCAGTCCGGCGGAGACCGGCAAGCAGATGTTCCAGAAGTATGGCTGCATCGGCTGCCACACCGTGGCGGGAGTCTCGGCCGGTCTCATCGGACCCAATCTGACGCACGTCGCCAGCCGCACCACGATCGCCGGGGCCAGTATGATGAACACGGAGCAACACCTGCGCGATTGGATCGGCAATCCGCCTGCCATGAAGCCGGGGTCGATGATGCCCAACATGCACGTCAGCGCGGCAGACCTCACGGCCCTGATCGTCTACCTGCAGAGCCTCAAATGAGTGAACCCACGGGACTGAAGAGCTGGCTGACCACCACCGACCACAAGCGGATCGGGAAGCTGTATTTCTGGACGGCGTTCGTCTTCTTCCTGCTCGGCGGATTCGAGGCGCTCCTCATCCGCGCCCAGCTCGCCAAGCCCGACAACACCCTCATCAGCGCCGACACGTACAACCAGCTGTTCACGATGCACGGCACGACGATGGTGTTCATGGCGCTGATGCCGCTCGCCGCCGCGTTCTTCAACTACATCGTGCCGCTCCAGATCGGTGCCCGTGATGTCGCATTCCCGCGGCTGAATGCCTTCAGCTACTGGGTGTTCCTGCTGGGCGCCTTGTTCATGAACGCGAGCTGGCTCCTGCCGCACCATCCCGCCCCCGACGGCGGCTGGTTCGGTTACGCCACGCTCACCGAGAAGCAGTTCAATCCCGGGCCCAACATCGATTTCTGGCTGCTCGGGCTCCAGATCCTGGGCATCGCGTCGCTCGCGGCGGGGTTCAATTTCATCGTCACGATTCTCAACCTGCGGGCGCCGGGCATGAAGATGATGCGGCTCCCCGTGTTCAGCTGGATGACGCTCGTGACGTCGTTCCTGATGATCACGGCGTTCCCGGTGATCACGGTCGCGCTCGTGTTCCTCATGTTCGACCGGGTGTTCGGGACGCACTTCTATCTGCCGCAGGCCGGCGGCGATCCGGTGCTGTGGCAGCATCTGTTCTGGTTGTTCGGTCACCCCGAGGTCTACATCCTGATTCTGCCGGCGATGGGTGTGATCTCGGAGGTGCTGCCGACGTTTTCGCGCAAGCCGTTGTTCGGTTACACGGTCGTGGTCTATTCCGGCGTGCTCATCGGCTTCATGGGCTGGGGCGTGTGGAGCCACCACATGTTCTCCGTCGGCCTCGGGCCGATCGCCGACTCGGTGTTCGCGCTGACGACGATGCTGATCGCGATTCCAACCGGCGTGAAGATCTTCAACTGGCTCGCCACCCTGTGGGGCGGGCAGATCCGGCTCACGACGGCGATGTGTTTCGCGCTTGGCTTCATCGCCCTGTTCACGATCGGCGGGCTCTCCGGGGTGACGCATGCGGCGCCCCCGGCGGATCTGCAGCAGACCGACACGTATTACGTCGTGGCGCATTTCCATTACGTGTTGTTCGGCGGCACCATGATGGGCCTGTTCGCCGGGATGTACTACTGGTGGCCCAAGATGACGGGCCGGCTGCTGTCGGAGCGGCTGGGGCTGGTGCATTTCTGGCTGATGTTCATCGGGATGAACCTCACGTTCTTTCCGATGCACCTCATCGGATTGCTGGGCATGCCGCGGCGCATCTACACCTACTCCCACGATCTGGGCGTCGACTCGATGAACCTGCTGTGCTCGATCGGGGCCGCCATGTTGGGGCTCGGGATGGTGGTGTTCGTGTACAACATGTGGCGCACGCGGCGCCATGGCGCCGTCGCGGGACCCAATCCGTGGGGCGGGGCGACCCTCGAATGGTCGATCCCTTCGCCGCCGCCGGTACACAATTTCGACGTCATTCCGACGGTGACGAGCCGGGTGCCGTTGTGGGATGCACCGCCCAAGCCCGCCCCGCCGCCCGGCCACATCCACGTCCCGGCCGGCTCGTGGTGGCCGATGGTGGCCGCCGCCGGACTCCCGGTCATGGCGCTGGCGCCGCTCACGCACACGGTGTGGATCGTGTTCGTCGGCGCGGCGATTCTCCTGTTCGGTATCTACCGCTGGGCCTTCGAGCCCTTCGAGGTTTGAGATGACGCACGCCGCCGCCACGCATCATACCAGCATGGGGCTGGACAGCCGGAAGATGGGGTTCTGGGCCTTCATCGGGTCCGAATGCCTCCTCTTCGGGTCGCTCATCTCGACCTACCTTGTCTATCAGGGCCGCAGCGTCTCGGGACCCACGCCGGCGGAGATCCTCAACATCCCCGTGACGTCCATCAGCACGTTCGACCTCCTCATGTCGAGCCTCTGGATGGTGCTCGCGCTGGCCGCGGTCCAGCGCGGCGACATGAAATGGGCGAAGGTCTGGCTGCTCGGGGTGGCGATCGGCGGGGCGATCTTCATCGGGTTCCAGGTCTATGAGTTCACGTCGTTCGTCCGCGAAGGGCTCACGCTGCAGGCCAATCTGTTTGGCTGCACGTTCTTCATCCTGACCGGCACGCACGGCGCACACGTGACCGTGGGCGTCCTGTGGATGTTGACGCTCTGGTACCGGGCGATGCGCGGCAAACTCGGCCCCGAGCACGCGATGACGGTCGAGATCGCCGGGCTGTACTGGCACTTCGTGGACGTGGTCTGGATCGTCATCTTCACGCTCGTCTACCTCCTCCACAAATGAGCGGGGGACATCCGATGCAGGAAACGCACGCGGTAGAGCATCCACACCCGACGGCGGCGACCTATATCCGCGTCGCGGTGATCCTCACCATCCTCACGGTGATCGAGGTCGGGGTGTTCTACGTGCCCGTATTTCATCCCGTGCTGGCACCGGTCCTGCTTTCGCTCTCGGCCGTGAAATTCGCCATCGTCGTGATGTTCTATATGCACCTCAAGATGGACAGCCGGTTCTTCACCCTCCTCTTCGGAGGGCCGCTGCTGCTCGCCTCGGTCGTCATGCTGGGGCTGCTGTTCCTCTTCGGGGTGCTCACGCTCGGGCATTGAGGTGACCGCCGCTCCCAGCGTGGATGCCTGGCGGCACTGGGATCTGCATCCGAGTGTAGTGGTGGGGCTCGTCCTGTTGGGCGGGCTCTACGTGCTTCTGGGGGGGCTGCGGGCCCCGCGACGGCGCGTCGCCGCCTTCGGCGGATCGCTGCTCGTCCTGCTCGGCTCGCTGAACGGCCCGCTGCACGACTTGTCCGACGGGTACCTGTTCAGCGCCCACATGGTGCAGCATTTG
>JBGPHP010000035.1:0-19270 GCA_041484445.1 Gemmatimonadota bacterium | reverse complement strand
GGCAGTGGGGGCGCTGAAGCTCGGCGCGTATCACTTCCTCGAGAAACCGCCTCAGCTCGAGGAGCTTGTGAACACTCTCGCGAAGGGTCTCGAGGTGCGGGCGCTGAAGCGCACGGTGTCGGGCCTGCGGCGGCAGGCGGGATGGGAGTTCGCGGGCATCCAGGTGGTGGGCCGCTCCGCAGCGATGCAGCGCATCATGGATCTCGTGGGCAAGGTCGCCAACAGCGACAGCACCGTGCTGGTCCGCGGGGAGAGCGGTGTGGGGAAGGAAGTGGTCGCCCAGGCGATCCACGCGCGCAGCCCGCGGGCCGAGTTCCCCTTCCTGGAGATCAACTGCACCGCGTTGCCCGAGACGCTGCTCGAGTCGGAGCTGTTCGGGCACGAACGGGGTGCCTTCACGGATGCCCGGGAGCGGAAGCAGGGGTTGCTCGAGCTCGCCGACCGCGGCACGGTTCTGCTGGACGAGATCGGCGACCTGCCGCCGGGCGCTCAGGCCAAGCTGCTCCGCTTCCTTGAGACGCGCACCTTTAAACGAGTCGGTGGAGTGCGGGATATCAAGGTGGACGTCCGGATCGTCGCATCGACGAATAAGGATCTTGAGGTCGCCGTCCGCGACGGCTCGTTCCGGCGCGACCTGTTCTACCGGCTCAATGTCGTGCCGATCGTGATCGCGCCGCTCCGGGAGCGGGCCGAGGACGTGCGCCCACTGGCCGAGTACTTCGTGGGTAGGATGACAGCCGATCTGCGGCGCCCGGCCCGGCAGATTGCGAAGGACGCCATCGCGATGCTGGAGCGGTACGCGTGGCCCGGGAACGTCCGCGAGCTGAAGAACGTCATCGAACGGGCGATGATTCTCGAAGAGGGAGCCGAAATTCTCGTGGCGCACTTGCCCGACGAGCTGAAGCCCGGCGGGCGCGTCTTGGACCTGGAGCCGGGCTTCAAGCTCCCGGCGGCGGGCATCCAGCTCGAGGAGCTGGAGAAGGATCTCATCCGTCAAGCCCTCGATCGCACGCAGGGCAACAAGACGCGGGCGGCCGAGCTGCTCGGCTTGACGAGGGACACGTTACGGTATCGAATCGAGAAGTACCAGTTTGCGACGCCGGACAAGACGGACGAATAGACAGCCTGGGAGGACCGAGGATGAGCGGCAAGCCCAACGAGCTCAAGCGAGCTGAACTCGCTGCGGTGATCGGCGCGGGTGTGCTCGGGGGAGGCGTCGCGCTACTCCTAGACCGAGCCCTCAAACCATACACGCTACCGATCCTGCTCTTGGGCCTCTTCGTGCACGGCTGGGGCATGTACGACAAACACCGCCTTGAGTCCGGGTCGGATACCGCACGGCTCTGGTGGGCGGAATGGCTTTACTGGGGATGTTGGCTGGCCCTGCTCAGTCTCGGGCTTTATGTCGTCTTATCTGGCGGACTGTCTCCCTTGTTCCACTAGCACGAATCTCATCCGCCAGGCCCTCGATCGCACCCAAGGCAACAAGACGCGGGCGGCCGAGCTGCTCGGTCTCACGCGCGATACCCTGCGTTATCTGATCGAGAAGTAGCGCTTCGCGGTGCTGGGTCACGACCATGAGGCCGATGCTGACTGAGAGCGGGGTCGCAACCGGGGCGGGGCACCCATCGGGTGGGGGTTTCCACCTGACGCGGGCGCGGTTCAGTGCAGCGGCGTGGGCGCGAGGGGCGGCCCGGATCGTGCGGGAGGAGGGGCAGGTCGATCGGAGGTTCGGTGATGCGGTTCGTGACCAGTGCAGGAGTCGCCCTTCTTCTAACTGTAGCCAGCCCAGCCTCGTCCGCCGGGCAGCAAACCGTCGCGGTCGGCCCCGGCGTTCGGGACGGGTCTCCGGAGATCCTCGAAGGCAGGCCCCTTTTTCTTACGCGCGTGAACCCCCACCTGCGGTATCCGTTTGCGAGCGGCTCTGTCCTCCCCGACGCCAGTGGCTCTGGTGCCGGAGTCACCTACCACATCCCGCGATCGACGGTCGAGCTGTTCGCCGAGGGGAGGAGACTGTTCTTCCAGCGGAATGTCGCCCGGATCACCTGGCCGACGCTTGACGTCGTCTATTCTGCGGGTGTGTCGCTCCACTGGTTCCGCGGCAGAGGTGAACGAGATTCCGCCCCTTACTAGCGCCGCAAAGCTGCGAAAAGGAGGAGCCTATGCATGTCAGCGATCCCGGCTGCGGGCCGCCGACCGGTACGAAGTGGACCGCCGCCATCAAGGCGAAGACGCGGGCTCTCCGTTGCCTGCCCATCTTCGGCGTCCTGCTCGTAGTGGCCTGCGGAAGCACGACCCAATTGACGAACGTTTGGACCGACCCCCGCTTTGAGACAAACTCCCTTCGCAAGCTGATGGTCATCGGCATCGCGCAGAGCCCGACGATGCGCCGCCTTTTCGAGGACCGCTTCGCGGCCGCCCTGAAAGCACAAGGGATCGAGGCGGAACCGAGCTATCGCTTGGTCGGCGACGGAAATCTCGACAGCGCACGGGTGCGCGCCGAGATGCACGCGACCGGTTGCGACGGCGTGTTCGTGACCCGGATCGTGGATCAGACGACCGTGAGGACCTATTATCCGCCCACTCCCTCGTATGTCGGAGCACCATACCGCCATGGGTGGTATGGCTCCTACCCGTCATATGGCCACTACTCGTGGTATGGCTACTATTCTTTGGGATACTCCTATCTGGGCACACCGGGCTATACCGTTGAGAATCAGGTCGTCAACTTCGAAACGAACCTGTACCGCGTCTCGGACGGCCAGCTGGTATGGTCGGCACTCTCCCAGGAGTGGCTCGCGCAGTCCGACACGCCAGGGACAGAAGTCGATCCGTTCGTCCGGCAGCTCGTATCGGCGCTACTGAGTTCCAGGATCGTCGCGAAGCCCGGGGAGTAGGCTGTCGCGAGGCCAGCGAACCTCCCGCCGGCCTTTCGGGCAGTCCCGCCCGAGGAGTCCGACAGCTGATTTTCGTCGGGTCTTTCACCCCACCGGCCGGGTGCATCGACGCTCGATCGCCGTGACACGGGGTCTCACCTTTGGTGCCAACACCTTGTCCCGCAATCATCTGGCTTTCGCTCCGCGATTGGCACCTGTCTTGCCCTCCTAGAGGCCGGAATTCAACGGGTCAGACGACGACCTTACGTCGCACTACGAAAAAGGGGAGGACTCGGTCATGACACACACTACGCTCGCCGTTTCAACGCTCGTCCTGGCACTTGGGCTTGCCGCGCCTGCGGCGGGCCAAGTGAACGAGCAGGTGGCTCGGGGGGACACAGCCACGCGTCGGTTCTGCAACAACCACAAGGCGATGCGGGACGCATTGTTCGTCAACCACGTCGACGTCATCGGAGGTGGCAGGTACTCCGCGGCGGCCTCGCGCTTTTCGCGCGTTGTGCGCCGGCCGGCGAACGACCGGCAAGCCATCGCCCGACTCGGCAAGGTGCATGACCGCCTGATGCTGGCGCTGCTCGGTGAAAAGCGGGACCGCTATGTCACAGTGTCGTCCGGAAAGCCCGGTCAGATACCGACTCAGCGGCCAGCACCCCCGCCCAGTCCGGAGCTCGTTCGAGCGAGCCTCGCTAACCTGACCTCGCTGTGCGAACTGCATGCCCTGCTGCATGAAACGTTCGCTGCGGGGAAGCCGACGGATATCCGCGCCCTGCGCGGCCAGATCGAGACCGCTGGTCCGAACTGCTCCCACGGCGTTTAGTCCCCCGGAGTGTCGGTAACACAGGGCCGGGGAGGAACCCCGGCCCTGCTGTATCCCCGCTGACTCCACCGGTTGGTGGTCGCCCGTCAGTCGGTTCCCACGTCGCTCGGAGCCGAGATTCTCGTAGCATAAGACGCGGGCGCCCGGGCTCCTCTAGCTCCACGGCGCCGTGCAGGGAACCAAGGCAGTGGATTCGATGGCGTTGTCTGTGCAACGGCTCAGTGACACTCAACCTGAGCGTGCACCAACACAGTTACAGGTGTCGATGTAAGCCTGGCGAAGGTGCTGCTGACGACCAGATGGTAGAGCCCCGGCTTGCCGAAGCGGGCACCGACCGTGGCAGTTGCGACGCGGTCGGCCCGCCACAGGGCCTGCGTCTGATGGTCCCTCCGCCATCGGCGAAATCCGCTATTGTCCAGGACTGCCGCATCAAAGTCGCCTCCTGCGAGGGACGCGATGTTCCCCGCGATCGTGCAGCCGGGACGCAACAGGGTAAAGTCGTACTGCTGGTACCCGCTGCGTGTGATCCGGACCGGTGCAGGGCCGCCAACGGACAACTGGTACGGCCTGCCCGTGTCCGCTTCGGCACAAGCCTCCGCCCAGACGAGGATTGCCATCCAGACGGCGACGCGGACCATGCGCTCGACCGAACGTTTATGCAACGGGCAACCAGTTCGTATGCATGAGGGCGCGCTCAGTGGCGCGTCGGGTACCGGAATCGGAGATTGTGCTTCGTCCCGGCGATCGGCACACTGACGATCGCCTGAAACGTCGTGAACTTCCGCGGGTCAAACCGCGTCTCCAGGCGCTGCGCCGTGGCGTCCACCTGCAGCGGCAACGTCACCTGCGTACCCGTTGCGTCGATCAGCGTCACGCTTGACCCGGAAGGCGCGGCCACTGTCTTCTCGTGCGCGTCCAACAGCCATACGAAGATCGACCCGGTGGAATCGGCCTTGAACTCGACGTGGTGGTCGGCGACTTCCACAATAGCCCCTCCGTGCGGACTCGTGTGCGTGTGCCCGAGCGGGGCCTGCGCGCGGCCAGCCGCGCTGAAGCCGACGATGAGCGCGCCCAGCATCCCGAAGACTCGCGTATGTGTCAGCGGCATATGATCTGATCCTCCGTTCTTGCGTTAGCTGCCTGGTGCGAGTCCAGGCACTGGCGCGAGGGCCGGTTCTTCGGCTTCCACGCGCTCCCGGCCGGCGACGAACTTCTTGTACAACGCCGGGATCACGAGCAGCGTGAGCGGCGTCGCGGTGAACATCCCCCCGAGAATCACGACGGCGAGGGGATACTGCAGCTCGGTCCCCGGCTGCCCCGCCCGCAGCGCGAGCGGCACGAGGCCGATCGAGGCTACCAAGGCCGTCATCAGCACGGGATTCAGCCGCTCCATCGACCCCTGCCAGATCACCTCGTCCCAGGTCTTCCCCTCGGCCCGCAAGTGCATGTAGTGCGTGATCATCATGATCCCGTTGCGGGTCGCGATGCCGAACAGGGTAATGAATCCGACGATCGAGGCCACGGACAGCGTCTTGTTCGTCAGGTAAACCGCGAACACGCCGCCGATCACGGCGAGCGGGAGATTGGACAAGACCAGCACTGCCGAGCGCACCGATCCGAACGCCAAGAACAGCAGGAGGAAGATCGCGACCAGCGACACACCGCCGATGCTCAACAACTGACGCATCGCCCGCGCTTGCTGTTCGAACTGCCCGCCGTAGGTGAGGAAGTATCCTTGTGGCAATTGTACCTGTCGCGCGATCCGACCGCGCAGGTCGTTGACGAAGCCGGTGAGGTCTCGCCCCTGAACGTTCGACTGGATCACGATCTTCCGCATCACGGCCTCGCGGCTGATCTGGTTCGGCCCGTAGTCGAGGGCCACTCGCGCGACCTGCCCGATGGGTACCTTCGTGCCGGCGGGCGTGTCCAGCAGTAGGGACCGGATGACATCGAGGTTGTTCCGGGACGCACTGTCCGTCCACACCACCAGGTCGAAGGTGGCCTGGCCTTCCAGGACCTGGGAGGCGACCGTCCCGTTGAAGGCCGTTTGGATCGTTTCGGAGATGTCAGACGGGCGCAACCCGTAGCGCGCTGCAGCGCCCCGATCGATGGCAATTTGGATCTGTGGCACCAGGGTCTGCTGCTCGACGAACAGGTCGGCGACCCCCGGCGTCGCCGTCGCAACGGTGCGGATCTCTTCGGCCTTCTGGCGCAGCACGGCGAGATCCGGCCCGAACAAGCCGATCGCGAGCTGCGCCTGGGTGCCGGACAGCATGTGCTCGATACGGTGCGACAGCGGCTGGCCAACGTTTACACTCACCCCCGGGACCTGGGCAAGGTCCTTCCGGATCGCGGCCACCACTGCTGCCTGGGACCGCATGCCCTTGCCGCGACGCAGCTCGACCTCGATCTCGTTGTACTGCACGCCTTCGGCGTGCTCGTCCAGCTCGGCACGGCCCGTCTTTCGTGCTGTGAGGAAGACTTCCGGATAGGTCAACAGTTTCTGTTCGGCGATTTGGCCGATCCGCTCGGATTCCTGGAGCGACGTCCCTGGGTCGAGCAGCACGTTTACCGTGAGGCTGCCCTCGATGAACGGTGGGAGGAACTCCTTGCCGAGGGACCGCAGCGTGACCAAAGCGGCGACGACGAGTGTAGCCGCTGCGCCCATCATCCAGAAAGGTCGCCGCAGACTGAACCGTAAGAAGGGCGCATACCGGGCCTTGAGCCAGCGATAGGTGACGGTTTCCTCGCTGTGCTTGCGCAGGAAGTGCTCCCGGCCTAGCAGGAAGTAACAGAGCACAGGCGTAATCGCGAGTGCGACGAACAGGGAGGCCAGGATGGCAACGATGTAGGCCACCCCCAACGGGGTAAACATCTTCCCCTCGATGCCCGAGAGGGTGAAGAGCGGAGCGAACACTACGGCGATGATATAGGTCGCGAAGACGATCGAGTTCAAGATCTCGCCCGAGGCTTGGTGCACGACGGTGAGCACCGGCTTCCGCTCCTCAGGCAGTCGGTGGTAGTTCTCCTTCAGGCGCCGAAACACGTTCTCAACAACGATGATGGCGTCGTCCACCAGAGCCCCGATGGCGATCGCGAGCCCCCCCAGGGTCATGGTGTTGATGGTCAAGCCAAACCAGCTGAGCACGAGGATCGCCACGACGAGCGAAAACGGGATCGCCGTGAGACTGATGGCCGTCGTACGGAAGTTGAGGAGGAAGAGGAACAGGATGATCGTGACCAGGATGCCGCCCTCGCGGATGGCATCCACGACGTTCGCAACGGCGCGTTCGATGAATCCCGCCTGGCGGTAGACCGTCCGCTCCAGTCGCACGTCCGGCGGCAGGGTGCGTTGCAGCTCGTCCAGCGTCGCGTCGATCCGCTTTGTCAGCTCCAGCGTGTTCGCCGATGGCTGGCGCGAAATGGTCAGGAGCACGGCCGGCTTGGCGCTCAGGCTGGAGTTGCCTCGCTTGATTTGCGCGCCCAGCCGGACATCCGCCACCTGACGTAGCAGTACGGGAGTACCGTCGCGGCTGGCGACTACGGTGTTCCGAAGGTCGTCCAAGGAGGTCACGCGGCCAATGCCGCGGATGAGGTACTCCTGGCCCGGCGTTTGTAAGAACCCACCTGGCGCGTTGAGGTTGGAGCCCTGGACGGCCTCGAAGACCTGCTTGAGCGTGACGTCGAAGGCGCGCAGCTTCGCCGGATCCACCAGCACCTGGTACTGTTTCCGGTCGCCGCCCATGACGATCACCTGGGAGACGCCCGCGACGGAGAGCAGCCGCGTGCGCACGGTCCAGTCGGCCAGGGTACGCAAGTCCATCTGCGAGGTCTTGGTCGCGGTCATCGCGACGATCATGATCTCGCCCATCCGGGACGAGATGGGCCCCATCACCGGTGGCTCGACGCCGGCCGGCAGCTGCCCCAGCGCCAGCTGGAGTTTTTCGGACACGAGCTGGCGAGCGACGTAGATGTTGGTCCCATAGGCGAAGGTGACCGTCACCACGGACAGCCCGATGGCCGAGGAGGAGCGCACCGACGTGACGTTCGCCGCGCCGTTGATCGAGGACTCGATCGGGAACGTGACGAGCGCCTCGACCTCCTGGGGCGACATCCCCGGCGCCTCTGTGAGGATCGTCACCTGGGGCGCCGTAATGTCGGGAAAGACGTCGATTGGCAGCTCTGCGATCTTTCGCCCGCCGAGCACCAACAGGATGACGCTCGCGGCAAGCACCAGCCAACGATTCTTGAGCGACCAGGCGATGAACTTCGTGAGCATAAGGCTCTCAGTGCGTGTGGGGTTTGCTCTCGTCCACCACCCCACCGCCTGCGGGACGAAGGACTACCGTCTTGAGCTCCACTGCCCCTCGCGTCACGACGAGATCACCCGGGATCACGCCGCTCGTGATGGCGGTGTAGCGGTCGTCGCGCTCCCCGACCACGACGTTCTGGCGCACGAACGCCTCGCCGTTCTGGACGAACACGAAGCGGTCCGGACCGTCCGTCTGCAGCGCCTCGTTCGGCACGGTGACCGCCCGCCCGCTCGTTGCGACGACGAGATTCACCTGCGCGAACAGGTCGGGCTTGAGTTTGCGATCCGGGGTATTCCGCACCTCGATCCAGATGCGCAGCGTGCGCCGGACGGGATCGATCGCGTCGGCCAGCCGCACGACGCGACCGGTGAACACCCGGTCGGGATACGGCGCCACCCGCAACCGCGCCCACTCGCCGACCCGTACGCTCGCGAGGTCCGCCTCGTACACCTCCGCTTCGGCCAGGAGATGCGACAGATCGCCGACGTGAAACAGCGCCCGGGTAGGATCGACCGTTTCCCCGACCGTGACGTTCCGCTCGAGGACAACGCCATCTAAGGGAGACGCCACTTCGACCGTGGGTGGCGTCTCCGCGATCTGCAGGCTTTGGATGGCGACGAGCGGCTGGCCCCGCGTCACCATGTCCCCGACGTTCGCGTTCACGGCGGTCACCTTGCCCTGCACCCGGGAGGCGACGAACGCTTCATGGTCAGGATCAACCTTGAGCGTGGCGTTGAGCAGCAGCGTGCGTTCGATCACGCGCTCGTCCGCCGACTCGACCGTGAGGCCGATGTTCGCCCGGGCTTCCGGGCTGATCGTGATGGTGCCCGGTTCGGCTTCCTCGTGGCTGTGGGCCGCCGGGTCGGCGGTCGCCGCCTGACTCTTGCCCCGGTTGCAGGCCCACGCGGTCAGCGCCAGCAGGCCCAGCCCGGCCCCGAGCAGTAATCGTGTCCGGCGCATCGTCTTGCTTCCTGTCGTCATTGGAGTGAGTTGCCGACGGCGGCTTCGAGGTCCGCCAGCGCTTGGGCGTACTGCCGCGTGGCGTCGAGGAGACCCGTCGTGCTCTCGACGTACGCCCGCTGGACCTGGAGCACCTGGAAAATGTTGGCCTGGCCGCGCCCGAACGCCGCCGCGACGATCCGGAGTGCGCTCGAGTTCGCCGGGAGGATGCTGCGGCGCAGCGTCTCCACCTGGGACGCCGCCAACGCCACTTGCTGTACGGCGACGCGCACGTCGCGCTCCACGGACTGGCGCGCGCTCGCGAGCCGCAGCTCGGCGCCGGCACCGCCGAACCGTGCCTGTGCGACCTCACCCTGGTTGCGATTGAAGACCGGCAGGCCGATGACGAGCCCCAGGCCCACAGAGCGATCGACATTCGAACCCGGCTGCGTCCCGAGCGTGAAGTTGTCCCGCGACCGGCTATAAAGGGCGCCCAGTGCGACGGTCGGCTTCCCCGCGGCCCGGGCGGCGGCGAGCATCGCCCGCTGCGCGTCCACGTCGGACTCCGCCGCGCGTACGTCCGGGCGCTGCGCCAACGCCAGACGGATGAGGCTATCGAGTCCTGCTTCGTCTGGGTCGAATCGAATCGTTTCACTCGCTCCCGTATCCGAAGCGCGAAACGTGAGGAAACGTAGTCCGGTCGGTGCCAGCGAATCCGTCAGTGTGTAGGCCGCGGTCAAGCTGTCACCGAGGAGCTTCGCAAACTCGACCTGCGTCGTGCTGTATTCGCTCAGCGCCCTATCGCGATCGAGCAGCGACTGCTGCCAGGCGGCGGTGGTCAAGCGGGCGTCGAGCTCGGAACCGAGCCCCTGCTGAAACGCGAGCTGCGCCGCTCGGCCAATCCGGTCATTCACCCGCGCCAAGGAATCGAGCAGGGCCGCACGCTGCTCCAGGAACAGCAGCTCCCGGTAGGACGCGGCGACTTCCCGGCGCACGCGGCGCGCGGCGTCGAGCGCGCTGTAGCGCGTCCGCTGGGCCTCGAAACCCGCCGCCCGGATTCGGTTGCCGCGCACCCCCCAGAGCTGCAGGTCTTGAGTCAGCGACACGCTCATGTCGCCTTCCAGTCCTGCCGTGGTGCGGTCGCCTGTGGTCTGGTACTGCAGCGCGAGTGCGGGGTTGGGACGGAGCCGCGAGCCAATGAGCTGGGCGCGGGCAAGCCCCGTATCCGCACGAGTCGCCCGCAAGTCGAGGTTGTTGGCGAGAGCGCGCGCCGTCGCCTCAGCGAGGGAGAGCCCCGTCGCTCGGGGGGCGGGCCCGGACGACTGCGCGGTGAGTCTCCCGGACAGGCCGGCCACGGCGAGCGATGCGGCGAAAGCCGCGGCCAGGCTGCGGCAGGAAACCATGCCTCTCATGCGCCGGAACCCTAGGGAGGCGCTCTGAGCTGATCGTGAAGGGAAGCTAAAGCCGACTTTAGAGAGGCAGCTTGATCGTGAACCGACTGCCGACGGGCTGATGCGGTGCAAACGTCACGTCGCCGCCATGGGCTAGCGCGATCCCCCGTGCGATCGCGAGCCCGAGGCCGGCGCCGCCGTCGGTTGCCCTGGCAGGATCGCCGCGAAAGAAGCGCTCGAACAAGTGTGGTTCGTGCTCGGGAGGAATCCCGGACCCGGCGTCGGTCACGTGCACGAACGCGGCCGCCGCGGCACCTTCGACCGTAACCTCGATCAGGCCACCGGCCGGTGTGAACTTGACGGCATTGTCCACCAGATTGTCGAGCGCCCGGGCGACGAGCTCGCGATCCACGGAGACAACCGCTGGCTCGCCGCGGACGACGAGCACCACTTGGCGGCGCTCCGCGACGAGCCGCGCCCGGTGAGCAGCCTCCTCGGCGAGGATCAGGAGATCGTGCGGCATGCGCAGGGGGTTGAGCACGCCGGCGTCCGCACGGGCGAGCGTCAGCAACCCCTGGGCGAGCGCGGTGATCCGATCGGTCTGGGTAACGGCATCGGCGATCGCGGCCCGATACTCCTCCGGCGAGCGGTCGCGACGCAACGCGAGATCGAGCGCCGCACGGAGCACCGCGACGGGATGCCGGACTTCGTGGCCCGCATCGGCCACGAATCGCCGCTGCGCGTCGAACGCTGCCTCCAGTCGCTCCAGCATATCGTTCAAGACGGCGACCAGGCGCTGGTACTCCGCCGCGTCGGCGTGCGCGTGAATCCGGGCCTCGAGCGAGCCGGCTGTGATCGCTTCGGCCTGCTCCGCGATCTCTCGGGCCGGCCGGACGGCCCGGCTCGCGAGCCCCCAGGCGCCGACGAAGGTCAGGCCGGTCACCACCAGGCCGAGCGCAACCAGGACGCGGACCAATGTCTCGAGCACATCGCTGACCGGTCGCAGGGGGGCGGCGACCTGGAGGATGTGCGCCTGATGCGCAGGCCCCACCAGCCCCAAAGGGTACACGACGCTGCGCACCGGCTCGTCTTGCCAGCGCAACGAGACCACAACGACCTCGCCTCGCTTCGCGGCGGCCAACGCGTCTCGAGTGATCGGCAAGTCCCGCGTCCCCAGGCTCTGGCTCCGCACGACCGGGCGTCCATCCTCGTGCCAGACTTCGGCGTATCGGACCAGCTCCGCGGCGTGTTCGCTGCGCGGGGCGCTGAAGATGCCTTCATGAAAATGGACGGCCGAGTCGGGTGAGTCGGAGACGGCGGACGCCTCGATGCTCGCCAGCCGTAACAGCGTGCCGTCGAGCTGAGCGGTGAGGATGTGACGAAGGAGGAGGAGTGCGACGGCGCCGATCACCAGGGACGTCGCGGCCATGAGAACCGTGAAGCGGACCGCAAGCCGCGCGCGAAACGACCCCGCCCTCATTTCGTCCCACTGCCCCGCAGCATGAAACCAACCCCGCGGATCGTGTGAAGTAGGGGCAGCCCGCCGGCTTGCTGGAGTTTCCGCCGCAGGTTGCCGACGTGTACGTCCACGACGTTCGAGTCGGGGTCCACCTGGAGATCCCAAACTTTTTCGAGCAGGGCAGTGCGCCGGAGCACGGTTTCAGGGCGTAGGAGGAACTGCTCCAAGAGCTGGAACTCCTTCGCGGTGAGATCGAGCGGACGCTCCCCACGACGGGCGATCCGCTTGAGGCGATCGAGCTCGACGTCCGCGTATCGCAGTACCTCGGAGCGCGGCGGGGTCGTCCGGCGCGCCAGGGCGCGGATGCGTGCCAACAGCTCTTCGAATTTGAACGGCTTGGTAACGTAATCGTCGGCCCCGAGGTCGAGGCTCTGCACGACTGAGGCTGTGTCATCCCGCGCCGTGAGCATCAGCGTGGGCGTGCTCACGCCCGCTTCCCGCATCTCGGCCATGATCTGGAAGCCGTTCCTGCCCGGGAGCAGGACGTCGAGGACGACAACATCGTACGGCTCGGTCTTCGCGAGCAGCGAGCCTTCCGTCCCCGTAGGGGCCACGTCCACGGCGTAGCCCTCTTCGCGGAGGGCCTGTCTCAGGTATCCGGCGAGCTTGGCGTCGTCCTCGACGACGAGAACTCTCATGGTATGTCCGTGGTGTCCGGCCTCAGAACATACCCTATCATCCATCTCAAAACCCGGTCATGACCGCCGAAGCACGTCACAACCCGATTCGCCAACTCGCTCCGATTGCGAATTGCGGCGCCGTCTCGGTGAGACCGATCGCCGCGGTGACACCCCAGGCAAGATGTCGGCGGCTGAAATGCGTCACGCCGGCCCCGACGGAAACCGGAGGCTGATACCCTGGCAGCGCTGCGGTGCCTGCGCTGGCGAACAGCGAGCCCGCCCAGCTGGTCGGAAAGAAGCGGCTGGCGGTCGCCGTCCCGAGGATCGGGTCCCGGAAATTCAATTGCGGCAGGTCGCCGAGGTGCCAGTAGGAAAGGTCGAGACCGAAGAACAACTCTCCCGGGGGACGGTGACTGAGGGAGAGTGTCGCCCCCCAATCCCACCGCCCGGTGCCGTAGGTCGTCGTATCGGTCACGGGGATCTTCGCGGCGGCGCTCAGCGTGACCCCGGTGCGAGCACGATCGACAAGACGCCATCCTACCTGCACGCTCGGATCACCGGCCGCTGTGCGATAGTGCGCCATCCCGGTGCCGCTACCGCCACCCATCATGCCACCGCCACCCACACTTCCGCCCGACCCGCCCCCACTCGGCATCATCCCCGCTCCCGATCCGGCGAGCAGGGACGTGTTCTGGACGAAGACGGGCAGTCCCGCCCGCAGCGTCAGCCGTCCCGCGGTGTAGGCGAATCCTGTCGCAATCGTCACGCTGGTCGTGCGTGTGGTGAAGATGTAGCGGCCGGTGGCGAGCGACACGCCGCCCTCGTAGGCAACACCCTGTGCGCCCAGGGCCGGCAGTGGGCCGAGGGAGATCAACAAAGCGAAACAGATCAGCCTCACGGCTTCACGAGCTGCTCAAAGGCGTCGTGCGCTTGCTGCATTTCGTTGGCCATCCGGCGGAGCCGATCCTGCAGTTGGTCCATTTGGCGCATCCGATCGCGATCGCGGTGCATCTGCGGGTCGCGCTGCATCTCGTCGAGATGTTTGAGCATTCCCTGCAAACGCTGCCCGGCCTCTTCCATCTGCTGGCCCATCTCCTGAAAGTGCTGCTGCGCATGCTGCTGCAGCATCTGCTGGTTCAGCTGGTGCATGCTTTGCATCAGGTGATCCATCTGGGCCATCGCCTGCTGCATGTGCTGCATCCGCAACTGATCCTGCTGCATCATCGGCTGTTGGCCGACGACGAGAGCCGGGGCCATGCTCATTGCAGCAGTGAGTGCAAGGATTTTGCGGATCATGAGGTCGCTCCTGGTTTCTGTGTGTTTTATGGCTGGAACGAACTGAGCCTACCGGGGCGACATGAACGCCCATCGAGCCAGCGGTGAATGTCCCTTCAGGCTATTGGCCTCCGGACTTCCGCCGGCCCGAGGTGTGGAGGTGCACGATCAGCCACCGGCCGCCGTGCTTCTCCAGCACTGCCGTGCCGCGCCCCTCGACCGCGACGTGCCCCTGCGGGGTGTCCGTCGCCAGCTCGTAGCGGAAGGGCGCCCAGGCAACGTCGCCGCGCACCTGCGGCTCGATCTCGAAGAACCGGTAGGTGAAGTGCTCCATCTCGGCCAGCTCGGGCTTCAGGTGATGGTCCCGATAGTCCGTCCACCCGACGTTGACGCCGGCGCCCTCGATGACCTGCACCCACGGATCCGGTGCGAAGATCGTGTCCAGCCCCTCGAGGTTCTTGGCCGCTGAGAGCGTTGCGACTGCCTCCACCGTGCGGCGCACGGCGGCTTCGTCTGGCTGTTGCGCCGTGCCGGCCGCGCCGAGGAGCGGCAATAGCAACAACCGCCCCGCACGAGCTGCTATCGTCCCGTCCATGCTGCTCACCTCCTTGAAAGTTGGAATCATGACGTGGCTTCACGACGCGACAGCAGCGCGCCGCCGGCAAAGCACGACTGGCCGATCAAGAGTAATTCTAACTACCGGCGTTCGTGGTCACTGCTGTCGGGCTTCATGGGCATGTCCATCCGAGGCTCCGCGGCCGGCCGGGATCGCAGTAGCCCGACCGCCGGCCCGCCCATCGCGTCGATTCCGTCCATGTGATGGCCCATCATCAGCCATTCGTCGCGGGTCATCACGTTCCGCGTGGTGTCCCGGAACTCGGCCAGGGCGGCGAAGATCACCTGGCGCTTCTTGTCCCGTGGCACTTGCGGGGATGCAAGGATGTCCGAGACGATGTCGTGCATCATGTGCAGGTTGTCGAAGATCGCCGCCGCGCGTGGATGCCGGCGGGTGAATTCCGGCGCCACGGTCGCCGTCATCGGCATGACGCGAGGCATCGTGGCCGGCGGGTCCTTGAGCATCTCCCAGAAGCGTGCGACCGCGGCCTGCACGCCCGCCTTGCGCTCGTCCGGCGTGTGTCCCGCGATCAGGGGCTCGTACAGACCGACCTGCAGCCAGTGATAGGACCAGATCAGGCCGTTGAACGTGGGGAACTGCGCGCGAAACACCTGACTGTAGTACTGCTCGTCCATGAGGGTCATGGACTTCGCGACCGGCGCAAACGCATAGGCGCGGTTGCTGAGGTAGTAGTCGGTGAGGCGCTCGATAACCGAGTCCTTCGACGCTGCCGCAATGCGTTCATCGGCGTAGACATCGTAGATCTGGCGATGCAGGACGTGCGCCCATCGAACATGCGCATCGCCTGCCACGCCAGCTTCGCATACGCCGGCTCGATCACCTCCTCGGCCACCGCGTAGCGGGGTGGCCGAACGAGGAGATCCGTCGTCAGATACCGATACGCCCGCTTCAGGGCCGCGGCGGCCCGGACCGAGTCGGGCAGGGTGTAGAGCCGCTCGTAGAGGATCGCGTGCCCGTAGTCAAAGACATTGAACAGCCGGGCCGCCTCCGGATAATTGGTGAGAAACTTCCAGTTGAACGACCCCGGATAATAGAACTGCTCGTCGCGGCGGTGTTGCGCGTCGACCGGTCGCGGCGTCGCGCCTGCCATGGACAGCAGCGCTGCCACGGCGAGAATCTGTCTTCGCATACGTCCTCCTCAGCGACCGCGGGGCATGAGTCCCGCGATCGCGAACGCCTTCGAGATACCGAGTGTGACGGCGTAGTCGGGGCCGCGGGCGCGGCGCAGACCCCGCGAGACCCCGAGATCGATCACCGCCGTCGGCCGCCACTGCCAGCGTAGGCCGAGCGCGGCGTTCACGTCGGTGGGAGCGGGGGCGGTAGATCGGCGCGCGTACACCTCGCCGACGACGAGCGCGCTCTGGCGAAACAGCGTCCGGTCCACGGCCGCTCCATACCACCACCGGTCGAGCGCGTCGACCACGGGTCTCGGAGCGTCCGGACCAGGCCGCACGGCCCCGTTCAGGTGCAGCCGGCTGCGACCCCAGGACCGCGTTACGATGCCCTTGACCGCGACCTGCGTCCGCTCGCCACCGAACGCCCCGACGGGGAACCCGGCGTCGAGGCGCAGCGAAAAGGCCGGCAGCGCCCGGGTTTCCGTGTTGAAGTTGTACAGCGCAAATGCGCGCAGCCCGCTCAGGCTCGCCACCGTCGTGCCATTGTCCCGCACCGCGGCCGAACGATCAGCTCGAATGCATACCGCTCGGCCGGATACGCGTCCTCGACCCGGGTGGGCCGGTCGTCGTCCAGATTTCGATAGTCCATTTGGGCCGCCAGGCGGCGCCCGGCACCGACGACGCACAGCGTCGCCGCCAGGAGCGCGCGGCCACATGATGACAAGCGCATGATATCGATCGTCTCCCCAAATCGAAGTCCCCCGCGCCACGGACGGCGCGCGGGCACACGAATGCCTCGTGAGAGACTACGCTTGAGGAGGAGGCGGAAGCGGTGGGGCGAGGAACGCGGCGCGCGCGGCACTGTCCGTGAGCGCGCCGGCACGACCGGGCAGAAGAATCAGCACTGATTCGGCTACGGCCGCTGGCGCGGCAATGCCGGCACTCGGGCAACCGCCACCGGGGGCGCAGCCCATGCGCGCAGCATCGGTATGACAGGTTCCGTGGCCAGATGCGGCGGCGGTCAACACGGCCCCCGCGAGGCCCTGCGGGGGCGCCGCCCGGTGTGCGTGCATTGGGCATGGCGCAGTGGCCTGCGCGAAGAGCGACAGGCACATCGGCTCACCACCGCCCTGCGCCGCGACGGCCAGGGCCGCAGCAACGACGAGCGCCCGCGTCAACGTCAGTGGCCGCCTCCGTCTACGTCGGGGCGGGCCGACCGGAGGCTCCTCTGGGATCACCGTCTCGCGTATACGCTCGTATGCCCCTCACGGTCGAACGCCACCACGTCGTAGTGATCCCGCGTGGACCCGTCCATCCCCGGCGCGCTCTGCGGCATTCCCGGCGCCGAGATTCCGGCAACCGGCGGCCGCTCCGTGAGCAGGCGTTGCACGAGGTCGGCGGGGACATGTCCCACGACCACGTATCCGCCGGCGAGGGCGGTGTGGCAGGACGTGAGCCCCTTGGGAACGCCATAACGATTCTCGATCGTGGTCAAGCTGCCGACATTGCGGACGGTCACGCGAAATCCCGCCGCGCGCATATGATCGGCCCACTTGCCGCAGCACCCACACAGGTCGCTCTTGTAGAGCACGACGCCCGGCAAGGGGGCGGCGTTCGCCGGCGACGTTACCGGAGTAAACACGAGCGCCCCCACCACGCTGAACCGCATCCATATCGCTTTCATGTCAAGCCTCCCTCTCTTGAACAGTTCACAGAAACGGCGATAATCTGAGACGTATGTGGCGCTCTGTCCTACGTCGATGGCGGCACGAGACTGATCGAGCTGGGCCCGCTCCGTGCGCCCCCGCCCGAGAGCGCGATGCCCACCTCCCCGCCGGCGACGCAGGCGCAATCGTCCGTGCAACAAGCCGTGGTCATGTGGCGGACTCCTTTCGCTCCCGTCCACGAGTCCGGCGCGACAATTCAGGCCAACGCTGCGTGACGTGCGCGAGCGCCTCTCGCACGTCGAGCTCGCGAGTGCCATTGCCGGCTCGCAAATAGAATCGAGCGACGCTCTCGTCGTTGCAATACACTGGTCTGGGAGAGGGCTCGGCCACGACTCGGCCCACGTCCTTCCCGTTCGACTGCTCGAACGCGATGTGCAGCAGCGGGCACACGTCGCCGCCCAGCCGGATCTTCACCAGCGTCATGACGAACTGTTGAAAGCCGTCCCGGTCCGGCCGCCGGAGCGTCCGGTAGTCGTGCTCGAGACCCGTCACCTTACCGGCATCGCCGATGCCGACGAGAAGGGTGCCGCCACGATGATTGAGGAATCCCGCGATCGTCCTGACGACGGCGTCCTCCAGCTCCTTATTCATCTTCTCCTGCTTGAAGTCCCAGCGGGCCGACGCCTTGAACTCCGCCTGCTCGCCTTCCCCCGCCTCGATCATGGAGGCGAGAGGTCGGGCCAGCTCACGCTGGGCAAAGGTCGTGCGACCCTGTCCAGCGGCGTTGCCGCGGTAGGACAGCGCGAACGCGAGCCCCAGACTGGCGCCGATCACCGCGAACACGGCGGTCATCGGCAGCATCGCGGGCGTGAAGGCCTGCACGAATCGCTGGGCGACGAAGTGACGGAGGGTCCCGACCTGCGCCACTGTCTCATCACGGGTCTCGAACCACCAATAGACCACGCTGGACGCAGGATGCAGGATCACTACGCCGAGCACCGCGCCCAAGATGACGTGGCCCGAAAGCCAGCGGTTCTTTACAGCGGCGAGCCTCAAGCGCCGTGGGCCTCCCGCCCGGCCTCCCACCTGCGCCACAAGAAGTAGATCGCGGGGATCACGGCCAGCGTGAGCCCGGTCGCCGTCACCATCCCGCCCACCATCGGCGCCGCGATCCGCTTCATCACGTCCGCTCCTGTCCCCTCACCCCAGAGGATCGGGGCGAGCCCGGCGATGATCGCCGTGACCGTCATCATGACCGGGCGCAACCGCTCCACCGCTCCGTGCTGCACCGCCTCGGCCAGCCGTGATGCCGTCAGCGCACCCTGGCTCGCGGCGTGGTTGAACGCTTCATCGAGATAGATCAGCATGACCACGCCGGTTTCCGCCGCTACGCCTGACAGGGCGATGAACCAGACCCACACGGCGACGCTCGTGTTGTAGCCCAGCGCCCAGATGGACCACACCCCGCCCACCAGGGCGAACGGCAGCGCGAGCATCACGATCAGCGCATGCGGCACGCTGCGGAAGTTGAGAAACAGGAGCAGGAAGATGATTCCGAGCGTCAACGGCACGACGAGCTTGAGCTTCTCCCGCACCCGCTGCATGAACTCGAACTGCCCGCTCCAGGTGAGGGAGTAGCCGGGCGGCAACGTCAACTCGCGCGCCACCACCCGCCTGGCGTCCGCGACGTACCCCCCGAGGTCGCGCCCCGCGATGTCCACAAACACGGTTGTCACCGGAAACGCGTCGTCCGTCTTCACCGCCATGGGCCCGCGCACCACGGCCACCGACGCCACCTCGCCGAGGGGAATCTGCAGCCCGGACATCGTCGGGATGACGATCTCGCGGAGCTTCTGGAGATCGTCGCGCAGCTCGCGCGGGTAGCGCACGTTCACGGTGTAGCGCTCGCGTCCTTCGATAATCGTGGTCACCGGTTCGCCGCCGATCGCGCCCTCGACGACGTCGAGCACGTCGCGCACGGTCAGGCCGTAGCGGGCGATCGCCTCGCGGTCGGGGGTCACGTCGAGAAAGAAGCCGCCCAGCTCGCGCTCGGCGTAGACGCTGCGGGTGCGCGGCTGTGTCT
>JBGPHP010000034.1:0-19333 GCA_041484445.1 Gemmatimonadota bacterium | reverse complement strand
ACACGCTCCAGCCGCCCGCGCCGGCCCGTGCCGCCCCAGCCGCCAAGCCCCCGGCACGCCGGTCGGCTGGGGCGCTGCCGCCCATCGATTCGGCGCTTGCGGTGGAAGGGCAGGCCCTCGCCGGGCAGCGCGCCTGCGCGGCGTGCCACGTGCTGGGGGCGTCCACCATGGGCCGCGTCGGGCCGGACCTGAACACTGTGTTCCGGCGCCGCTCGCCGGAGTACGTGCTGCATAAGCTCGCAGACCCGAAGTTCGACAACCCGAAGAGCCTGATGCCCCTATTCCCGCTCAGCGACGCCGAGCGCCGCGCTATACTGGAGTACCTGCGCACGCTCGAGCGATGACAACTCGTCCTATATGAGGAAGGTGGCAGCGATGCACACACGAATTCTCTCCACACTGGTTGCGGGAATGCTCCTGGGGGCGGTCACACCTTCATGGGGGCAGGAGCCCTCCGACACCATGGCGATAACGCCGGGGTTGATCGCCCTGGGAGACAGCGTCTTTCATGGGAAGGTGGCCGGTGGCCTGTGCTTCGGGTGCCACGGGGTGGACGGAAAAGGCACACCCGGTCTCGCGCCCGACCTGACGAGCGGCAAGTGGCTCCACGGCGATGGTAGCTATGGCTTCATCATCAGGATCGTCCAAGTCGGGGTGCCCAAGCCGAAGGCAGCTGCTGCGCCGATGTTGCCCATGGGGGGATCGAAACTCGGGCTGGCGGAGGTACGCGCCGTGGCCGCGTACGTGTACTCGTTGAGCCACCCGAAAGCGCCCGCCGGTCACTAGCACGACGGCCCTCCCATCGTCTCCTCGAGCGGGGTGTCCGATGTCCACGTAGTCGAGCTGCATCCGCGCGAGACTCCCGGCACTCCGTGACCATCGATGTTCAATCGCTCGACAATCGGGCCGACGAGGTCGGTCTCCGTCTGACACCGATCTCAGCGGGATTGTCCATAACTTGATTGCGGGGTCTAAGATCCTGTCGAGTGGTCCACCTAGACCTGAAGACGGAGAGGGACCGATCACATGCCCATCAATTTCATCCCCAACGATCCCAAGGCCAGCGGGGGGCCGCCGACGCGCCAGAAGACCCCCCGCACCGACCGGCCGACGACCGTCGCCGGGTTCACCTATGTCGCGCACCAGCCCGCCGCGCTGCATCCGCTGGGTGACCCCGAGTTCCTGTTCTGGCAGAGCCGCGAGGCCGCACTCGCCGCGGTCGTGACCTACGAGACGCTCGCCGGGAAGAAGGTGGCCCGCTGGGCTCGCTCGACCCCCATTCGCAAGCTGGACATCCTGCCCGACGACGGCATGGACCTCAACGCCTACTACAACGGCGACAGCCTCAACTTCTTCCATTACAAGACCGGGACCAAGTCGACCTGGTCCGGCGCCAGCACCGACGTCGTCGCGCATGAGTCGGGCCACGCGCTGCTCGACCAGTCGCGCCCCGACCTGTGGGACAGCGCCTACACCGAGACGAATGCGTTCCACGAAGCGTTCGGGGATTGCATGGCGATTCTCACCGCCTGCGCCGATCCCGCCACTCGTACGGCGGTACGAGCCAAGCTGCGGCGCACGAACTTCCTCGAAGCGACCGCCGAAGATCTTTCCGACGGAGTGCTGCGCGCGCTCGGCGCGAGCCACCCGGCGGCACAGCCGCGCCACGCCCGCAACACCTTCAAGTGGGCGCTGCCCACCTCGCTGCCCACGTCGGGGCCGCCCGGCGTGCTGTCGAGCGAGGTGCACAGCTTCGCGCGGATCTTCACGGGGTGCTTCTACGACACGATCCTCAACATCCTGCGCGACCGCATCGGCGCCGCGAAGACGCCGACCGCTGCGCAGCTCGACGCTGCCGTGAAGACGGCGGGGAGGCTGCTGGTGCGGGCGGCGGCGGAAGCGACGGAGACGACGCGCTTCTTCCAGTCGGTGGGGCAGGCGATGGTGCTCGCCGACACGGCCGCCAACGGCGGCGCCAATCACCTCGCGATCCGCGACGCGTTCCAGAAGCACAACATCGCGCTGGGGAGCTCGGGCGTGCTGGCGCCGTCCGCGGCATTGGGCGGCAAGGTCTCCGCCGCGCGGGGGATGCTGACGCGCGCCGCCGTGACGGACCTGCGCCAACGCCTTGGCGCGACTCGCGACGAGCGCGTGCTCGTCTCGGCGCACGACATCGGCGGGGTGCGCGTGGTGCGCGCCACGCATCTGCGCCATGTCGCTCTGGGCAAACTCGACAACCGGCTCAGGGGCGTCGTCGCCATGGCGGCGCAACGCGTGCTGGTGGGCATGGTCAACAAGACCGCGGCGATCCTCGGCGGCTTGCCCGAGTCCACTGCCGGTGATGACGAAGTGCATACGTTCGTGGCGACGCTGCTCGCGGCCGACCGGATCGCCTTCGCGGGGACGTCGGCGCGCTACGGCATCAAGTCATCCGCCAGGAAGGACATTCGGCTGCGCCTGCCGACGCACGCGGTGAACCGGGTGGGCGGGATGAAACTGCTGCGGCGGGTGCGCTTCGCCTGCTAGGTCGCCGAGTACCGCCGGCGCACCAGCATCTTCTTGCCCTTGGCGCCCGTGACCATCTGGTGCGTGGTCCCGGGCGTCATCACTTTGCCCGACGCGATCTGCCGGTTGGCCTTCAACGTCTTGACGTAGTGTGCCGCCTCGGCGCGACTCTGCTTCGTCGTCTTCTTTTTTGATTTCATCGCAGCCTCTCCGCGCCTCCGGGCGCGCCTGGGAATCTCGGTCAACTCGAAGCCCTATGCAACGATAGATGCCTTGCTGCGCGCGAGCTACACCGGCCAGCGTGCCGTCCTTAAGAGATCTTCACGCGTTCGTTGACAGAATCTCAGGCGGACGTTAGCACATATCGGGCCCAAGTATCTGGTAACCGGGCGTCTGCAGCCGTCCACACCAAGAGGGAGATGCGTATGGCACGAGTACGGGGTTTGCTCGGTGCGCTCCTGACGGTCGTCTGGATCGCGCCACTTCGCGCACAAGCACCCACCGGCACGATCCGCGGGCACGTCACCGACGCCGCGGGGCAGCAACCGCTTTCGGGCGCCACGGTCACTATCGGGACCCGCGGCGCGCTGACTCTAGCGAACGGTAGTTACCTCATCACGGGGGTCCCCGCCGGCTCGGACAGCGTGCGGGCCAGGATGCTGGGGTACGCGCCGGCGACACAGCTGGTGACGATCGCGGGTGGCGACACGGTCGTCGTCGATCTCGCGTTGACCGCCCGTGCGATCGGCCTGTCGGAAGTCGTGGTGACCGGCTACGGAGTGCAGCGGTTGGGTAACGTCACCGGCGCTGTAACTGCGGTGACCGACTCGCAGTTCAACGGCGGCCGCATTCTCAGCCCCCAGCTGCTCATCCAGAGCAAGGTGGCCGGCGTGCAGGTCGTGGACAACAACGACCCGGGCGGCGGCCTCTCGATCCGGATCCGGGGCGCCACTTCGGTGAATGCCAGCAGCGAGCCACTCTACGTGGTCGACGGCGTGCCACTCGGGAATGGCGCCGGTGGCGGTCTCTCCGCCGGGCGCGATCCCCTCAATTTCCTCAGCCCCGACGACATCCAGACCATCACCGTGCTGCGCGACGCGTCGGCTGCGGCCATCTACGGAGCCAACGCGGCAAACGGCGTCGTGCTCATTACCACCAAGTCGGGAACGGGGCGTCAGGGAACGCGGGTCGAGTACAGCGGCAGCGCGTCCGCCTCGTCGGTCACCAGGCTGCCGGACATGCTGAATGCGGCCCAGTTCAGCGCTGCGGTGGCCCAGTACGCGCCAACCAGGGTGGGTTTGTTGCTCGGCCAGAACACCGACTGGTTCAGCCTCATCGACCGCACCGCGTTCGGCCAGGAACACAACCTGTCCGTCACCAGCGGGGCCAACGACATGAGCTACCGCCTGTCGCTGGGCTACCTCAACCAGCGGGGAATCATCCGGGCCAGCTCGACGGAACGGATCTCGCTCGGGTTCAACTATCGGCAGCGGCTCTTCAATGACCGTTTGAGTCTGCGCACCAACCTGCGGGGCTCGCGCGCCCTCGACAACTTCACGCCCGGAGACGTGCTCGGGAACGCCGCCGCAATGGCGCCGACGCAGCCGGTCTGGGACCAGTCGAGCGCGACCGGGTACTGGGACTGGAATACGACCAATGCGTCTCCCAGCAATCCCCTCGCCAGCATGAATCTGGCGTCGGACAAGGGCACGACGTGGCGCAGCGTGGGGAACGCGCAGGCCGAGTATCGGCTAGCCTTCATCGAGGGATTGTCCGCCAATCTCAACCTGGGCTACGACCTCACGAGGGCCGATCGAACGACCTTCTTCCCGAACAACCTGGCCGCCCAAGTGCGGCAGGGCCACGGCAGTCTCTTCTTGGCGAACAACACGCAGACGAACTCGGTGCTCGAGGGATACCTGAACTACGCGCCGACGCGCACCTACGGCCCCGGCACGATCGATCTGGTGGGTGGCTACTCGTACGCGCAGTCGCACGCCGAGTACCCCGCGCTGCTGGAGACGAACCTCAGCAGCAACTTGCTCGGCGACAACGGCATTCCGGCGGCCTTGAACGTCCGGAATACCAAGGACATCACCGATTACAAGCTCATCTCGTTCTTCGGGCGACTCAATTACAACATCTCCGACCGCTACCTGGCGGCGGTGAGCCTCCGACGCGACGGGTCCTCCCGCTTCGGCCCCGGGAACCAGTGGGGCACGTTCCCGTCCGTGGCGCTGGCGTGGCGGATTTCGCAGGAGCCGTTCATGCAGCGGTTCGGATCGTTGTCGGATCTGAAGCTGCGCGCCTCGTGGGCACAGACCGGCAACCAGGCGTTCGGGGACTACCTGCAGTACCCGACCTATACGTACAGCGACGGGCAGACGCAGGTGCTGTTCGGCAACCAGTTCGTCACCACGATCCGTCCGAGCGCGGTGGACGAGTTCATCCATTGGGAAAAGACGAGAGCGTACAACGCCGGCATTGATTTCGGCTTCAACAACCAGCGTTTCAGCGGCTCGATCGACTGGTACACCAAGAACACCAGCGACCTGATCTTCAACGTTCCCGTCGCCGCCGGCACGAATCTCGGGAACTTCGTCACGACCAACATCGGCACGATGCGGAACCGGGGCGTCGAGCTCGGCCTGAATGCCCTGCTACGAGAGGGTCACGGCGGCCTGAGCTGGAACGCCTCGTTCACCGCGAGCCACAATTCGAACGTGCTGCTCACAATCAACCCGAGCAAGAGCGTATCGAAGATCCTGACCGGCAACATCTCGGGCGGGGTCGGCAACCTGGTCGAGGTCCTCGCGCCGGGTGTGCCGGTGAATTCGTTCTTCGTCTATCAGCAGAAGTACGGCCCGAACGGGAAGCCGATCTACGATGGTGCTAACCCGCTCAACATGTACGTGGATCTGAATAAGGACGGCAAGATCAACGATGCCGACCGTCGCCCGTTCCACGACCCGGCGCCGAAGTGGATATTCGGACATTCGTCGTACTTCAGCGTTGGCAGCTTCGACGCCAGCTTCACGATGCGGGCCTACCTCGGCAACTACGTCTACAACAACGTGGCGTCCTCCAACGGCGCCTACCAGAACCTCACCGGCTCTGGAATGCCGAGCAACCTGCACACGTCGGTCCTGACGACCGGGTTCGTCGTCCCGCAATACTACTCGGACTACTATGTGGAGAAGGCGTCGTTCCTGCGCATGGATAACATCACGCTCGGCTACTCCTTCAACTACCGCGGCCAGCCGTTGCGGCTGTACGGCACCATGCAGAACGCGTTCACCATCACCGGCTACAGCGGGTTGGATCCGACGTCGGGCCTGAACGGTATCGACAACAATATCTATCCGCGCTCGCGCACTATCACGACCGGCATGAGCGTCCGGTTCTAAAGGGGGACGGGGACATGAACCGCACAACCAAGGCAGTGAGCATCGCCGCCGCCCTCCTGTTCGCGGCCGGCACCGGCTGCACGGATCCGACGGTGGCACCGAAGAGTACTGTCACCAGCGCGAACATCTTCAACGATCCAAACTCGTATCGGGCGTTTCTCGCGAAGATCTACGGCGGGCTGATCGTCACCGGACAGCGCGGGCCGGACGGGAATCCGGACATCGGAGGCATCGACGAGGGCTTCGGTGAGTATCTGCGTTTGTACTGGTACCTCCAGGAGATGCCGACGGACGAAGCGGTGATCGGCTGGAACGACCCTGGTCTCCCGACGCTGAATACCGGGACCTGGGGAGCCAGCAACGAGATGGTCAACGCCATGTACTATCGCGTGTTCTACCAGATCATGCTGGTGAACGAGTTCCTGCGCCAGTCCACGGATGCGAAGCTGGCGTCACGAAATCAGAACGACCCGGCGCTGATAACCGCCGTCCACTTCTACCGCGCCGAGGCTCGGTTCCTCAGAGCCTTGAGCTATTGGCACGGGATCGATCTCTTCGGGAACATCCCGCTGGTGACCGAAGACGATCCGCTCGGGTCCACGCCACCGAAGCAGGCCACGCGCCTTCAGATCTACAACTACGTCGTCAGCGAGCTCAACGCCATCAAGGACGTATTGCCGCCGAAGAGCGCGGCGACGTACGGCCGCGCGACGCCGGCCGCCGCGCACATGCTGCTGGCCAAGCTCTACCTGAACGCTGAGGTGTACACCGGCACACCGGACTACGCTGCAGCGCTCGCCGAAGCACAGGTGGTGATCGGTGCGGGCTACAGTCTGGATCCCAGCTTTGCGCACAACTTCCAGGCCGATAACAACTCCTCGCCCGAGCTCATCTTCGTCGCCGCGCAGGACGGCAGCAACACGCAGACCTGGGGCGGGATGACCTTCCTGATCCACGCGGGCTGCGGCGGCAGCATGTCGGCGGGCACCTACGGCATCGACTACTGCTGGGGTGGCTACCGCTTGAAGCAGCAGGCATACCTTCGATACGGTGCCGGCGATGGGCGGGCGTCGTTCTTCTACATGTCCGGCCAGCAGGTCAACGTCGACACCATCGGCCAGTTCAGCAACGGGATCGCCGCGCCCAAGTTCACCAACAAGACGTCGGGTGGCGGTAGTGGCGTCCAGCAAGGCATGGTCGACACCGACTTCCCGATCTTCCGTCTGGCCGATGCGTATCTCATCTACGCCGAGGCGGCGGTACGCAGCAGCACCAATCTCGGCACGGCGCTGACGTACGTGAACGCGCTCCGCGACCGTGCCTATGGGAACACCAGCGGCGACTACACCGCTGGCCAGCTCACCGTCGACACCGTCCTCGCCGAGCGTGGGCGCGAGCTGCTGTTCGAAGCCCAGCGCCGGTCCGACCTGGTGCGGTTTGGTCTATTCGAAACTGCGACCTACCTCTGGGCGTGGAAGGGCGGCACGGTCGGGGGGAACGCTCTGGGCACCGGACGGAATTTGTATCCGCTCCCGGCGAATGAGTTGATCGCGAACCCGAACCTGAAGCAGAATCCGGGCTACTGAGCGCCGGAAGGCACCAGCATTTCATGAGTCCCCAGCTCCGCCGGATCATGAGGCGGAGCTGGGGATTCGTGCTCCTGCTCGCCGCCGCCTGCAGCGAGTCGACCCTCAAGCCGCCCCCACACAACCCGCCGCCCGATCGTCCCCTGCTGCCGCAGACCTACCGCCCCAGCGGGCACATGGCGGCGGGTGACGTGTTCGTGCACCTGTTCGAGTGGAAGTGGACCGACATCGCCACCGAGTGCGAGAACGTGCTCGGCCCCGCCGGATTCACGGCCGTGCAGGTCTCGCCCCCCGAGGAGCACAGCATCGTGCCGAGCCACGACTGGAGCGAGCGTTACCAGCCGGTGAGCTACAGCATCAGCCGCAGCCGTTCGGGGACCGGCGCGGAATTCGTGGACATGGTGAACCGCTGCCAGGCGGTGGGCGTGGGCATCATCGTCGACGCCGTCATCAATCACATGACCAACTTCCCAAGTCCCGGCGTCGGGTCGAATGGCACCGCCTACTCGAAGTACAGCTACCCCGGCCTCTACGGCTCCGGCGATTTCCATCCGTCCTGCACGGTGAACAACTACCAGGACGCGGCCAACGTGCAGGACTGCGAGCTGTTCTCACTGCCGGACTTGAACACCGGGCTCGCTTCGGTGCGGCAGAAAATCGCCGATTATCTGTTGATGCTCGCCCGGCTGGGCGTGGCGGGATTCCGCATCGATGCGGCCAAGCACATCCAGCAGGTGGAGCTGGACAGCATCCTGATCCTCGTCAACCAGACGCTCGTGGGGGAGGGACGGCCGCGGCCCTATTTCTTCCTGGAGGTGGCGGGAGGAGCGGGCGAGGCGCTGTCGCCGCGCGACTATTTCGGCGAGGGGTACGGCTCGGGTGGCGCCGCCGACATCACCGAATTCACCTTCACGGGCGTCGGCAACAAGTTCCGGAAAGTGAACGGCGAGCACATCTCGCAGCTCAACCCCAACGGGACACCGGGCAATCAGTTCTCCGAGACGGCCTGGGCACTGATGCCGTCCAACAAAGCCGTCGTATTCCTGCAGAACCACGACACGCAGCACTCCTGCGGCATCGGCTATCGCGACGGCAACGTGTTCCGCCTCGCCAACGTGTGGATGCTGGCGCAGCCCTACGGCTACCCGTCGATCCTGTCGAGCTATGCGTTCGATTGTCCGGCGGGCAACTCGTTCGGGCCGCCGTCCGACGCCGCCGGCAATACCAGCGACGTCACCTGCGCCTCGAGCCTCGAGGCGGCGACGAACGGCCAGTGGGTGTGCGAGCACCGCGACCCCTCCATCCGGAACATGGTCAGCTTCCGCCGCGTCGTCGCCGGGAGCGACATCAATCACTGGTGGGACGATGCGGCCAACGCCATCGCGTTTTCGCGCGGCGACAAGGGCTTCGTCGCCATCAACCGGGAGAACACGACGGTGATGGCCAGCGTCCCGACGGGAATGGCGCCCGGGACCTATTGCGACCTGCTGACGGGGGGACTCGTCGGCGCCGCCTGTGCCGGCAGCTCCGTCGTCGTGGACTCGACCGGCGCTGTCCAACTCAACCTGCCGGCAAACACCGCCATCGCGATCGATGCTGCGACTCGTTTGTAATCGGTCCTCCTCGGCCGCGCTTGGTCTGGCGCTCGCGGTCTGTTCCTCCCACATCCAACAGCCCACACCCCACGCCGCTCCAGCCCCTCCGTGGACCCGCGGCGCCGTCTGCTACGAGGTGTTCGTGCGGTCGTTCTACGACAGCGACGGCGACGGGATCGGCGACCTGAACGGCCTGACCCGCAAGCTCGACTACATCGCCGGCCTGGGTGCGAGCTGCGTGTGGCTCATGCCGGTCGCCCAATCGCCCAGCTACCACGGCTACGACGTCAGCGACTACTACACGGTCGAGCCGGCCTACGGTACGAACGACGACTTCAAGCGGTTCATGAGTGCAGCGCACGCCCGAGGCATCGTGGTGCTGGTGGACATGGTGCTGAACCACTCCTCGAACCAGAACGCCTGGTTCCAGGCGGCGCTGTGCGATACGGCGTCGCCCTATCGCTCCTGGTATCGCTTTTCCCCGCGGGACCTGGGCAAGGGTCCCTGGGGGGCGGAGGCGTGGCACCGCTCCCCGGTGCGGGACGAGTACTACTACGGCGTGTTCTGGAGCGGGATGCCGGACTTGAACTACCAGACGCCCGCGGTCGCCCTGGAGGCGAAGCAGATCGCCACCTTCTGGCTGCGCGAGATGGGTGTGGACGGGTTCCGTCTCGATGCCGTGCCGTACCTCGTGGAGGAGGGCAGCTGCAATACCGGCTGCCCCGGCACGCACGCCTTTCTGCACGACTACGCCGCGCACGTCGACAGTGTGAAGCCCGGTGCGTACACCGTCGGCGAGGCGTGGGGGAACCTCGCGACGGTGCTGCCCTACTACCCGGACCAGCTCACTTCGTATTTCGGCTTCGAGCTGGCCGATTCACTGCTATCCGTCGTGCGTACCGGATCCGCCGCCGGGCTCCTGCCGGGCTTCCTGCGGCTGCAGGACACACTGCCCGCCTACCGCTGGTCGCCAATCCTCAGCAACCACGACGGCACCCGTAGCCTCACGGCCCTGGGCGGCGATCTCGCCCGGGCCCGCGTGGCGGCCACCCTGCTGCTCACGCTGCCGGGGCTGCCCTTCATCTACTACGGCGAAGAGATCGGGATGACGGGCGACAAGCCCGATCCGCGGCTGCGTACGCCGATGCAGTGGAGCCCCCGCCCCGGTGTGGGATTCACCACCGGCACGCCCTGGGAGGCGCCGCAGCCCGACTCGATGACGACGAGCGTCGCGCTGCAGGATACGGACTCAGGATCGCTGCTCAACCTGTATCGCCGGCTGATCCACCGGCGCAAACAAAACGAGGCCCTGGCGACGGGGTGGCTCGTGCCGCTCTCGGCGACCAGTCCCCAGGTCGCGGCCTATCTTCGCCGAGCAGGTGACCGCGCGGTGCTCGTGGTGGCGAACCTGGGAGATGCGGCCGTGTCGGGCATCGCGATCGGCTCTGCGGCGGGCGCGCTCCCAGCGGGGAGATACACGACGCGCAACCTGCTGGGCGGTCCGAACGGCGCCACGCTGCAGGTGGGCCAGGACGGACACATCCAGGGCTACGTTCCGGCCGCGACGATCGGGCCGCGGGAGACCCTCGTGCTCGACCTCGTCCGGCGCTAGCGGTGGCCGCGGAGCACGACAGCCCCGTACGCCGGGAGTGCCACCGTGTCGCCGTGCTGCGTGACGTCCGACAGGAGATCCCGCGCCCCGTCCACCGCGACGCCACTCACCGTGACTCGCACCTCGTGGGACCGCGCGTTCACCAGCACCGTGACGTTGCCTCGCCCGTAGGCGATCACGTCCTGGGGGGCGCTGGTCCCTACCGCGTGGAAATCCCCGGTGAGGAACGCGGCGCCCGTCCGCGCCAGCTCCAGCACCCGGTGATAGAACGCACTCGCCGCTGCGGCGTTCGGCTGATCCCACGCGACCGTGTCCCGCACGAAGAGGCCCAGCTTCTGGGGACTCTCGACATCTTGCCCGTTGTAGACCAGCGGCCGGCCCGGCAACAACGCCATTGTGACGTACGCCGCGCGCGCTCCCGCCGGGCCGCCGAAGATCGTCACCGGCGGATTGTCCCACGCGGTCTCGTCGTGGTTCGTGGTGAAGCGCATCCGCATGCCGCCCGGGGGCATGGCCGCCAGCGTGGCCAGCTCGGCACGGACGAAGCTGTCCGCCGGTGCGCCCTTCCACACCGCCTTGAGGCGGCTGTAGGAATCCCACGCGTACGTCAGGTCGAAGCCGAACCGGTGCATCTTGAGATCGCCCCACTCGGCGAGCAGCAGGATCGGCCGTGGGACGGACGCGCGCAGTGCCGGTATGGCCTCGCGCCAGAAATCGTCGGACACGAACCCGGCGACATCGACGCGGAAGCCGTCGATGCCGTACTGGGTCAGCCACCAGCGCATCGTGGCGATCATCGCCCGCCGCAGCTGCGGCTTGCCGTAATCGAGCTGGGCCACGTCGGTCCAGTCGGTGAGCTTGCCCTGATCGTCGCGCGGCACGGTCATCTCGCCGCGCTCGTTCCGGGCGTAGAAGTCGGGGTGCTCGGTGATCCAGGCGTTGTCCCAGGCGGTATGATTCGGCACCCAGTCGAGGATGAGCTTCATCCCGCGGGCGTGCACCGAGTCGACCAGCTCCTGGAAGCTGGCCGCCGTGCCGTACGCGGGATCGATTGCCCGGTAGTCACGCACGGAGTAGGGCGAGCCGAGCGGATCCTTGCGGTTCTTGACTCCGATCGGGTAAATCGGCATCAGCCACAGGGTGTTGGCGCCGGCCGCCTGAATGCGGTCGAGTCCCCGCGTCACCCCGCGCAGGTCGCCCGTGGGCGCGAAGTCGCGGACGAACACCTCGTACAGCGCGCTGCGCGCCACCCAGGACGTGTCCGGCGCGGTGGTGCGCGCCGGCGCCTGCTGGGCAACCGTGGGGTATCCGGTCGCCAACGAGAGCCAGGCCGCGAGGATGGCGATACGAGTCCGCATCTGCGCTACTCCGGGATGACAGGGTTCACTAGTCTAACGCCCCAATGAATCGAGAGATACGCATGATCCGCTCTGCCATGGCAATCGTCTTCGGTGTGGTCGCGGTTACCGCGTCGGCGCGTCCCGCGGCCGCGCAGCGTCAACGCCTCTCGATGGACCCGGGGTGGCGCTTCACCCTGGGTGACCCGAAGAGCGCCGATCAGCCGGGCTTCGCCGATCACGGATGGCGGAGCCTCGACCTGCCGCACGACTGGGGCGTCGAGGGGACGCCGGATGAGCACGCGCCCAGTGGCGGGCGCGGCGGCTACTTCCCCACGGGGCTAGGGTGGTACCGCAAGGCGTTTCGCATGCCCGCCGGGTCGCGCGGTCAGATGGCGTCGCTCGAGTTCGACGGCGTGTACATGAACTCGGACGTCTGGATCAACGGGTTCCACCTGGGCAAGCGGCCCTACGGCTACTCGAGCTTCGCCTACGACATCACCGGCCATCTCGTGCCCGGGGTGAACATAGTGGCCGTGCGCGTCGACAACTCGCTGCAGCCAAATTCCCGCTGGTACTCGGGGAGCGGTATCTATCGCCACGTGTGGCTGACCGTCGTGGACCCGGTGCACATCGGCCATTGGGGGACGTATGTGACGACGCCGCGGGTCGATTCGTCGAGCGCCGACGTGGTCGTGCGCACGCACGTCGAGAATGATCTCGCCGCGACGCGTCGGACGGTGCTCCGCTCGACGGTGATCGATGCGTCCGGGCGCGAGGTCGCGTACGCGGACACATCGATTTCCATCGATGGTGGTCAGGGCAGTGATATCGAGCAGCGCATCGTTGTCCCGTCACCCCAGCTCTGGTCCGTGGAACGGCCCACGATGTACTCATTGCGCTCGGAGCTCCTGACCGCCCCGACCGGCCGACCGTCCGACCGCCTGGTCTCTCCCTTCGGCATCCGCACCATCGCCTATGACAAAGACCGCGGCTTCCTGTTGAACGGCCGTCAGGTCAAGCTGCGCGGCGTCAACCTGCACCACGACGGCGGTGCGGTGGGCGCGGCGGTGCCGGAGCGGATCTGGCAGCACCGGCTCGAGTTGCTCAAGGCGATGGGGGTGAACGCCATCCGCACCTCGCACAACCCGCCGGCGCCCGAGTTCCTGGACCTGTGCGACCGCCTGGGCTTTCTCGTCATGGCGGAAGCGTTCGACGAGTGGACCTTCGGCAAGGTGCCGGAGGGCTACCACAAGTATTTCGGTGATTGGTCCGAGCGCGACGTCACCGATTTCGTGCACCGCGACCGCAACCACCCCTCGATCGTCCTGTGGAGCGCGGGCAACGAGATCGGCGAGCAGAGCTCGCCGGACGGCGCGCAGGTGCTGCGGCGACTCATCGACATCTTCCACCGCGAAGACCCGACGCGACCGGTCACGACCGGCAACGACAACATCGTCGCCGACGGCCATCCCGCCACGCTCGCGTTCCTCGAGGCGGAGGACATCGTCGGCTACAACTACGTGGACCGCTGGCACGAGCGCCGCGAGATCTTTGCCGAGGAAGACCGGCACGATCATCCCGACTGGAAGATGATCGGCACGGAGAGCGGCACCTTGTTTCAGAGCTTTGACGAGCGCTACTCGCTGGGCAACGACCCCGGTGTCGTGCGGCCGAACTACACCTCGGGGATGATAGAAGCCGAGCGGCTCTGGAAGTGGATCACCATGCGCGACTACTTCGCAGGCGACTTCATGTGGACCGGGGTCGACTACCTCGGAGAGAGTGCCTGGCCCTTCAAGGGGTTTGGCTCCGGGGTGCTGGACATCACCGGGCATCCCAAGGACTCCTACTACTTGTATCAGAGTCTATGGACGAATCGTCCGGTGCTCCACCTCTTTCCGCACTGGAACTGGGCTGGGCGCGCAGGGCAGGTGATCCCGGTCCTGGCCTACACGAACTGCAACAGCGTGGAGCTGTTCATCAACGGTCGTTCACTGGGCGAAAAGCGCATTGAATTCCCAGCCCAGGGGACATCCGGGGGCTGGAACAGCTACGCCCTGCCGGTCGTCAACGCGACCACGAACGACCTGCACCTGAGCTGGGACGTGCCCTACGAGCCGGGGGAGCTGCGGGCCCTGGGCCGGCGGCGCAACGGCGAGGGGGCCTGCGTGGCGAGCGTGCGGACCGCGGCCACCCCGGCGGCCATTCGCCTTACCGTGGAGCAGGACACCATCACCGCCGCGCCGGGCGATGTGGCGCTCGTGACGTTCGAGATCGTGGATTCGGCCGGCAGCGTCGTCCCCACCGCGGGCAACCTCGTGACCATCGCAGTCACGGGCGGCAGCATAGTGGCGCTCGACAACGCCGACCTGCAGGACCACGATCCCTACCAGTCAGACCACCGGCACGCGTTCAACGGCAAAGGGCTGGCTATCCTGCGTGCGACCGGGCCTGGGCTGCTCCATGTGACCGCAAGCGCGGACGGTCTGCGCAGTGCGAGTGTGAGTGTGCAGGTGGTGCGCGGGGTCGTGCCTCAGGCGGTGCCGGCAGCGCGCTGAACTGTTTCTATCGCGCGAGTAGGGCGAGCACGACGCCCGCCACCAGACCGGCGACGCACAGCCACGCGAACAGGTCCCCGGTCTTCGCGTACAGGGTCCGGACGCCGCCCATAGGCACCTGCGCGACCATCGTCCGATCGCCCGGCGCGAAGCAGTCCGCCACCCCCAGCAGGCGACCCCACGGGTCCACCGCGGTCGAGAGCCCCGACGCCGCGGGCCGGACCAGCGACACGCCGTTTTCGACGGCCCGGAACGCCGCCATCTGGGCGTGCACCGTCTTGATCGCTTTCCACTCGTTGGCCGGCACGATCAGCAGGTCCGCGGCGCCCCGGCCGGCCTGGCGTATGAACTCCGGAAACGCATCGTCGAAACAGATCGCCCCGGCAATCCGGCCGTCCTGCGTTGCCACGACCGGCAGGTGGCCATCGCCCCGCCGCATGATGGAGGCCTCCCAGCCGGGGACGGCGTGGGACTTGAGATACGTCACGATGATCCGGCCCGACGGATCGATCACGATGAGCTTGTTGTCGAACGAGTGCGGCTCGCCGCGATGCACCGTCCCCATCCCCATCGCCAGGTAGAAGCCTTCCTCCGTCGCGAGTCCCTGCGCCCGGGTGATGAACGCCGGCTCGTCTTCCGCGTAGATCAGCAGGTTCTGCTCGGGCCACGCGACGAGGCGCGCACCGGCGCGCGCCTCGCGACGGCTCTGGTCGAGAAACCAGTCGTGCAGTCGCGCCAGCTTGCCGGCCAGCCGCTCGCGCTCCTCCGGCGCCGCGCTGTCTTCCGCAATGCGGGTCATCTCGCCCGGAATGAACAAGTCGACTGGACGGTTCACCGTCGCCACGCGCATTGAGGCGCGGTCGGTCGGGGCGACCGCAAGACGGATACTGCCCCCCAACACCACGGCGCCGAGCACCGCGGCGTACGTCACTGTGGGGGTGCGAACCACGCTCCAGTCGAAGCCATGGCTCCACGCCAGGTCGACGGTCGACGCGAACCAGGCGATCAGGAAGGTGATGCCCCAGATCCCGACGAACGCGGCTACCTGCACGAGCGGCAGCAATCCGTACTGTGTGTAGGCGATCGAGCCCCAGGTGGCGCCCGGTGCGAACCGCGCTTGCAGGAACTCGTCGGTGACGTAGGCCAGCGGGAAGATCAGCGTCGCCGCTACGCCGCCGCAGCGGAATCCCACCACCCGATCGAGCACAAAGGGAAGCGTGAGCCCTGTGGCGACGAACGCCACGATCATGTAGTGGGCGGGCCCGGACACCGGAATGTCGCGCCGACCGAACAGCAGGGCGGCGTACAGCGCGAGCCACGTCCAGAGCAGCCCGGCCGGCACCGGCAACGACCGTGCGGCGTGCAGCAGGAACGGCAGCGCCAGCCACGCAAACAGCGGGATCGGCGTGCGGAGTGTCACGCCGAGCAGCGCGGCGCCGACGATCAGCCAGACCAGGGAGCTTGCTTGTGCCATCGGAATACCCTTGGGTTCCAGCGGGATGGCACAATCATGTGCGGAGCGGCAGTTTTCCCCAATGACCGCCCGCGTCAATTCATTGACCGAACGCGTCACGCGTCGGGCCCAGCGCAACGAATCCGCGTGGTGGAGCATGCCGGCCCCTGATCTGCGGGTCCTGATGACCGCGTTCGGTCGTCTGGGCTTCGACGTCGGGACGCTCCTGGCTCCGACGGGGATCGGGCAGGCCGACCTCGACGACCCGGACAAGCGCATTCCCTGCGAAGCGCTGGGCGTGATCGTGTCGGGCGCGCAGCAGGCCCGCCGTACGCCGAACCTGGCGCTCGAAGCCGCGCGCCTGATCCCGATCGGCGCCTACCCGCTGCTCGACTACCTCGTGCTCACGTCGGATACCGTCGGCGCCGGCCTCCATCAACTGGCGCGCTACTTCGGTCTGGTCGGCAACCCGGTGTCGCTTCACGTCCACGAGCGCCGCGATCCCGTCCGGATCGAAATGCCGGACTCCCCCGCGCCGTTCGGCGTCGAATTCACGGTCTCCCTGATCCTGTTTCACCTCAGCGAGGAGACCGAGGGCCGCTTCGTCGCCGCGCGCATCAGCTTCGAGCACAGGCCCGACGATATCCCCGCGTTCGAGCGCACATTCGGTTGCCCGGTCGAATCGACCGCGTCGTGGAACGGCATCAGCGTCGCGCGCGATGCCTGGCGGCTCCCGCTCCGCCGCCGTGACCCGGTGCTGGGACGGATGCTCCAGGCGCAAGCCGACGACGTCCTGGCCCGCCTGCCCGCCCGCACCGGCCTGGCGCTCGAGGTGCAGCGCGCCCTGACCACGCGGGTCGCCGGCGCGGACACGCGGATCGCGGCACTCGCCCCGCAGCTCGCGATGTCCGCACGCACGCTCCAGCGCCGGCTGGCGGCTCAGGGCGTGTCGTACCGCGACCTGCTGGACGACGCGCGCAAGGAAGCCGCCGGGCGGTACGTCAGCCAGTCCGTCCTGTCAATCGCCGAGATCGCGTATCTGGTCGGCTTTTCCGAGCCCGCGCCCTTTCATCGGGCGTTCAAGCGCTGGTATGGAACGACCCCACAGTTGTACCGGAAGACGCAGCAGCGGGCGCTTGGCTGATGGCTCGCTCGGGCTGGGCGATGCTCGGGCTGGGCCTGCTGGCGGCCTGTCACGATGGATCTTCTACTGGATCCCCGCCCCCGGGACCACCGGCGCTGAGATTCCAGGGTGCCGACATCTCGGCGCTCGAGCGGATCGAGCAGGCCGGCGGCGTGTTCCGCGATAGTGGCTCCGGGGGAACCGCGATCGCCATCTTGCGGGCGCATGGGAGCAACACCTTCCGCCTGAGGGTATTCGTCAACCCCAATGATTCTGATGTTCAGGTAAACGATCTTCCCTACACGCTGCGCATGGCCGCCCGCATCAAGGCGTCCGGCGCGAAGCTGCTGCTCGATTTCCACTACTCCGACACGTGGGCTGATCCGGGCCACCAAACCACGCCGGCCGCCTGGGCCGCGCTGAGTTTCGACTCCCTGGAGCAGCGGGTCGAGGCCTATACCGCCGACGTCATTGCACAGCTCAGAGGGGCAGGCGCCCTGCCGGATATCGTGCAGGTGGGAAACGAGATCGACGGCGGCATCCTCTGGCCGCTGGGCCAGGTGGACGGAGGCGGGCTCTCCGATAGCCTGCAGCAGTGGACCCAGTTCACCGGGCTCCTCAAGGCCGGCATCCGGGGCGTGCGCGACGCCCTGGCGCCCGGAGACACCGTTCGCATCATGCTCCACTACTCCCAGGGTGGCAGCACGAGCGGCACGCAGTGGTTTATGGACCACATGCGCACCTATGGCGTGCCCTACGACCTCCTCGGCCTGAGCTACTACGCGTGGTGGCACGGCACGCTGGCCCAGCTCCAGGACAACCTGCGTGCGGCGGCCCTCGGTTATGGCGTGGACATCGTAGTGGTCGAAACCTCATATCCCTGGCGGGCCGGTGGTTGGGAAGGGATCGCCACGAACACCGCTCCCATGATCTGGCCCGTCACCAGGCAGGGTCAGGCCCAGTTCCTTCACGACGTCGTCGCCGCGGTCGCAGCGACGCCGGGCGGCCACGGCGCCGGCGTCCTGTGGTGGTATCCCGAGGCCATCCCCGTTCCCGGTGTCTTCATCTGGGGGGATGGCTCGCTCGCGCTGTTCGACAGCTCCGGGACGATCCTCCCCGCCGCTGCGATGTTCGGCGCCAACTGATCCCCATTCCTCTTCACACCCTGGGTTTCAACATGCGGCACCTGCTCCTCATACCGGCTTTCATCGCCTCCGCGACCCAGGCCCAGCGCCCGGCGACCGCCACCCGCGCCGTGTACCTCGACAGCACGGGCGTGGTGCGCTGGCGCGACGACAAGAGTGAGGTCACCCTCTTCGGCGCCAACTACGTTCTGCCTACCGCCTCCGACTACCGCGCGGCCGGCTACCTCCACGCCGATCGCAAACTGATGATCGACGAGGACATGGCGCAGTTCGCCCGCATGGGGTGGGACGGCCTGCGGCTCACCTTCTGGGGCGACTGGGAAGCGTCCGACTCGGCCGGCAACCTGATCGCCAATGACCACCTCGACCTGCAGGACTATCTGATCGCCCGCGCGCGCGAGCGCGGGATCTACATGCTGTTCAGTCCGATCCAGCTCTATGGGGCGAACTGGCCCGACGCGCTCGACGACACGACCGATCCGGGCTTCGGGCGGCACTTCGGCAAAGCCCGTATGGGCACCGATTCCGCCGCGATTGTGGCGCAGGTCAACTACCTGCGCCAGATCCTGAATCACGTGAACCCGTACACTGGCGTGGCGCTCAAGAACGAGCCAGCGATCCTCTTCATCGAGCTGGTGAACGAGCCGTGGCACCACCCCGAGGACCTGCAGGGCTCCATCCGCTACATCAACGCCCTCACCGATGCGGTGCGCAGCACCGGGTGCACCAAGCTCGTCTTCTACAACGTGAGCCAGGACTTCCGGATCGGTGAAGCGATCCGGCGCAGCCGGGCGCAGGGCATCACCTTCGGCTGGTATCCGACGGGGCTCAACTCCGGCCACGAGCTGGCCGGTAACTACCTCCGCGGGGTCGACACTTTCCCCGACCTGCTGCGCCCGGAGCTGGCCCGCATGCCGAGGATCGTCTATGAGTTCGACAGCCCCGACCTGCGCACCGGGACCATGTATCCGGCGATGGCGCGGACGTTCCGCGCCGTGGGGACGCAGTT
>JBGPHP010000033.1:0-19522 GCA_041484445.1 Gemmatimonadota bacterium | reverse complement strand
GGCGGCCGCGTCGAGCTGATCGACGTGCAGGACGCCGTCGTGATGCTGCGCATGGGCGGGGGGTGCCAGGGGTGCGGCATGGCGAGCGTGACGCTGCGTCAGGGCATCGAAGGCATCCTCACCGAGCACATCCCGGAAGTGAAGGGCATCGTGGACATCACCGATCACGCCTCCGGGGACAACCCCTACTTCGCCTCCGCCAAGAAGTAGCCTGCCTCGCCTCCTCCTGCTGCTCCCGACCGCCACGTACCGGACCACTGCGTTCGTGGAGGCGGCGCGCCGGCTGGAGGTCGATCTGACGGTCGCGTCCGAGCAGCCGAGCACCTTCGAAGCGTCGCGCCCCGAGGCGCTCCTCACCCTGGCGTTCGCGGATCCCGAGCGCGCGGCCGGGCAGGCGCGCGCCTTCGCCGCACGGCATCCGGTCGATGCGGTGCTGGGCGTCGACGACGACACGGTCGTGGTCGCGGCGGAGATCGGCTTCGCGCTCGGGCTCGGGGGGAACGCCGTCGCCGCCGTGGCAGCCGCGCGGGACAAGCATCGCCAGCGCGAGCTCATGGCGCAGCATGGCGTGCCGGTTCCCCGGTTTCAGCTGCGCCGGCTCGACGAAGACATCGACGCGATCGCGCGTACCCAGACGTACCCGTGCGTCGTGAAGCCGCTCCGCCTGTCCGCTTCACGCGGCGTGATCCGGGCGAACGACGCCCGCGAATTCACCGCCGCCGTACGGCGGCTCGCCGCGATTCTCGCCCAACCCGATGCCGCGGCGTGCGCGGAGGCCGCCGGCGTGTTCCTCGTCGAGGAGTACATCCCCGGCGCCGAGGTCGCCCTGGAGGGGTTGCTCTCGGGAGGGCGGCTGCACGCACTCGCTCTCTTCGACAAGCCAGACCCGCTCGATGGCCCGTTCTTCGAGGAGACGATCTACGTGACACCTTCCCGGCTTCCCGAGGTCGCGCGGCAGGCGCTCGAGGAAACGGCTGCCAGGGCCGCGCGGGCGATCGGACTCATGCGTGGGCCGGTCCACGCGGAGCTGCGCTGGAACGATCGCGGGGCGTGGCTCATCGAGCTGGCGGCGCGGCCGATTGGGGGGCGCTGCAGCGCGGCGCTGCGATTCCAGGACGGAGCGACGCTCGAGGAGCTGGTGATTCGCGAAGCGCTGGGCATGGCGCCGGCCTCGCTCGTACGTGAGACCCAGGCCGCCGGCGTGATGATGATTCCGGTGCCCGGCGCGGGGATTCTGCGGGAGGTCCGTGGTGTGGCCGAGGCGCGGGTCGTGCCCGGGGTCGAGGATGTCGTCATTACGGCTCACCGGGGCCAGGAGCTGGTGCCGTGGCCCGAGGGGTCCCGGTACCCCGGGTTCATCTTCGCCCGCGCCGCGGAATCCGAAGCGGTGGTAGCGGCGCTGCGCACGGCGCACCGCCGGCTGTCATTCGTGCGGGACCGTCAGACGGACTAGCCGTGCGTTTCCCGCTCCCGCGCGATCCCTGGCCGCGGCTCGCGACCGAGAGCGCTACCCGGCGCGCGCAGCTGGCCATCTACGCGATGGTGCTGCTGGTGGCGGTCGCCGAAATCGTGCAGTCGCTCGGCCGGCAGCATGCGGTGATCTTCGAAGGGTACGTGCAGGTCGGCGACCTCGTGCTGTCCGGCGGCGACCCCTACAGCCTGCGTCTCAACACCTGGCCGCCGTTCTTCTTCTTCGTCGGCGCCGGCGTGTCCTTGCTGGCGAAGCTCTCACCCACCCTTGCCCTGCTGGTCTGGCAGATCGGCGATGTCCTCGCCATCTGGGGTTGCTGCCGCTTGTCGGCGCGGCTGCTCGCACCGGGCGACGCAGGACCGACCTTCTGGGCGCGAGACGCCGGCCATTGGGCGTTCGGCTCGGCCGACGTCCTGGTGCCGTTTCTCATGACGGCGCGCCTGTTCCAGGAGCACGTGCAGCATACCCAGATCAACGCCCAGATCCTGTTTCTCGTGTTGCTGGCGTTCGCGCTGTTCCGTGAGCGGCGCGTGGCCGCTGGGGCCGTGTCTCTCGCGGTCGCCGCGAGCACGAAGGCCGTCCCGATCCTGCTCCTGCCCTATTTGCTCTACAAGCGCGCCTGGCGTGAGCTCGGCTGGACGATCGCGTTCCTCGCGCTGCTGAACATCGCGCTGCCCGCGGCCGTGTTCGGACCCGCGCGGGCGCTGGGGGCTTGGCGGACCTGGCGGATCGTGGCGGTACGCGAGACCGCCGATCCGACCCCGCACTTCATGAACCAGTCGTTCCCCGCCGCGCTGAAGCGCGTGCTCACCGCAGCGGGGAGCGCGCGAGACCCGGTTCATTACGCAGTGGCCGATTGGTCCGCGCGGGGTGTGCAATGGGCGTTCGCGGCCGCCGCGCTCGCGGCGGCGCTGGTGCTGGCGTGGCGCTTCCGCCGGCACCCGCGCGATTGGCGTGATGGCCGGACCGCCGCCGAGCTCGCGATCCTGCTGGGTGCCATGGTCGTGGTGGATCCGCTGGCCTGGAAGGCTCACTATGTGGTGCTGATCGTGCCCTACACGTTCGTGTGGTGGGCGTTGCGGCGCCTCCCCGCGGGGACGCCGGGCCGGACGTGGCGCTGGGCCTTGTGGTGGGGCAGCTTCGTCTGCATCACGCTCAGCGCGCCCGCTCTCGTTGGGCCGCACCTGCGAGACGTCCTGGAATCGTTGAACGTCATACTGGTCGGGGCGTTGTTGCTGCTGGCCCTGGCGGTTTCGCTGGTGGGCCGAAGCGCTCCCTGGGGCGAGCCGGTAGCTTGGGAATCTACGTGACCCATCCGCGGCGTCTTACACTAGAGGAAGAGCGCAGCCTGCTCGTCCGTCTGCGCGCGCACGAAGAGGCGGCGCTCGGGGAGTTGTACGACCGGCTGTCGCCCTGGGTGCTGGGCGTCGCCTACCGCATCTTGGGCGATGCCCCTGAGGCCGATGAGGTATTGAGCGACGTGTTCGTGCAGGTGTGGCATCGTATCGACCAGCACGATGCGCAGCGCGGCCCGCTCACGCCGTGGGTGCTGTCCATCGCCCGCAATCGCGCGCTCGACCTGCTGCGTCGTCGCCGGCGCTGGTGGCGCAAGGTGGAGCGTGTGGAGCAGGCATGGACGGTGGACGGTGAGGATCCCACGCTCGCGGCGGATGCCGCGGAGGCATCGGTGCCCGGGTGGCCGGTGCATCGCGCGGTCCACCAGGCGGTCGGCGCGCTGCCCGAGGAGCAACGGCAGGTCGTGCTGCTCGCGTACTTCGAAGGGCTGTCGCATTCCGAGATCGCGCAGCGGACCGGTGATCCGCTCGGCACGGTCAAGACGCGTCTGCGGCTCGCGCAACAGAAACTGGAGGAGAGTCTGCGATTCCTGAAGGACTGGACGGCATGAGCGACTGGCTGGGCATGGCCGCCGCTCCGCGAACGCCGCGGCCCGAGCTGAGAGCCCAGATTCTGGCGCGGGCGGCCCTCGCGCCGCGCCGCCCGGCGTGGCCGCTCGCAGCGGCCGCGCTCCTGGTGCTCGGACTCGTGGGGAGCGGGCTGCTGTGGCGCCGGGCGGTGCGGCTGCAGGCCGAACTCGCCGCGGCGCGGGACACGCTCGGTCTCCTGCGGCAACCCGGGACGCGCGTGATCGCGATTCCGGTCGTCACCGCCGGCCGGCCGGGCGAGCTCACGATTTTCGCCGACAGCCTCTCGCACCGCTGGCTCGTGACGTGCCACAACCTCGCGCCGAACGCGCCGGGAGAGGCCTATCAGTTGTGGTTCGTGATGGAGCGGGGGATGCGCACGGCGGCGTTGATGCCGATGGACGGCCCGGCCCCGATGGTGGTCGCCCTGGACATGCCGCAGGGAGCCGGGAAGGTGATGGGAGTAGCGATGAGCCTCGAGCCGCGGGTGGGGTCGGCGACGCCGAAGGGCCCGATGCTGTTCCACGTGGATCTGTAGCGCTACCCGCCCCGCGCCAGCTCGTGCACCGTCACGAGCTCCACGATCTTCAGTTTCCGCTTTCCCATGGGCAACGTGATGGCCACAGTTTCCCCGACTTTGTGGCCCAGGAGCGACTTGCCGAGAGGCGAGGCCATCGACACCGACATCTCGCCGGCGGCGTCGTTTCCCTCGATGAATTCCCCGAGCGTCAGGGCGTAGATCTCCTTCGCTTTCGTTTCGACGTCCAACACCGTGACGCGCGAGCCGAAGCCGACGCGGTCCTTGGGGATGTCTTTCTCGGACACATCGGAGAGCTTGCCCAACCGGGCGCGGAGATGGTGGACCCGCGCCGTCGCGAACTGCTGGCGCTCGAGCGCCGCCTTGTATTCCGAGTTCTCGCGCAGGTCGCCGTGGGCGCGCGCCTTCTCGATCTCCTTCGGCAGCACGAAGTTGATCTCGTGATTGAGGCGCTCGACTTCCGCCTGCAGCCGGTCCTTGAGCTCTTGTAGCATGCGCGGGCGTACAAGCTAGGCGGTATCGGGCACGCCGGCCACTATGGGGCGGGGCTGGTGGGGAGTCGGCCGCCCGGGCCACATTTCTCCCCGATGAACGGGCTCGTCGAGCTTTCGAAGCCCCGCATCACGCAGCTCGTGGTGCTGACTGCCGCGGCGGGCTACTACCTCGGCTCGCGCGGCGCGTTCCAGCTCCCGGTGTTCGCAGCGACCATTCTGGGCACGGCGCTCGTGGCGGCGGGCACCAACACCTTCAACATGATCCGCGAGCGCGGAGTGGACGCCCGGATGCACCGGACCAGCCGCCGTCCGCTGCCCAGCGGGCGCGTGTCGCTGCGCGCGGCGCTCGCCTTTGGAGCGCTCACCGCGGCGGCGGGCATCGCCATTCTGGCCTGGCGCGTCAACCTCCTCACCGCTGCCCTGGCCGGGCTGACGCTGGTGAGCTACGTGTGGCTCTATACGTCGCTCAAACGGCGCAGCACGCTGAACACACTGGTCGGGGCCGTCCCCGGGGCGCTCCCGGTGCTGGGTGGGTGGACCGCGGCGGGCGGCGCGCTCGACGCGCCAGCGTTCGCCCTGTTCTGGACCCTGTTTCTCTGGCAGCTGCCGCATTTCCTCGCGCTCGCCTGGATGTATCGCGAGGATTACCGCAGCGCGCAGCTCAAGATGCTGTCGGTGGACGACGTGGACGGCCGGCGCACGGCGCGCATGGCACTGCTCTATGCCGCCGCCCTCCTTCCGGTGAGCCTTCTCCCCACCCTGCTAGGCATCACGGGAAGCACGTATTTCTGGGGGGCGCTGGTCCTCGGGCTCGCCTACGCCACCGCGGCGGTCCTGATGCTCCTGGATGCGAACCGGCGCGCCTGGTGGGTGTTTCTCACGTCCATCATCTACCTTCCCGCCCTGTTCACGCTCGCCGTGCTCGACAAGGTGAGGATCTCATGAACCGCTGGATCGGCGCGGCCGCGCTGGTCGTGGCGGCCTGCGCCCCCAAAAGCCCGAGTGGGAGCGTGGCGCCGACCGGCGCGCTCACGCTTTCGTCCCAGGCGAGCGGCACGACGGCGCTGCTGCAGGCGGTGAGCGCGCCGAGCGATCGGGTCGCATGGGTGAGCGGCCATGCCGCCGCGGTGTTGCGGACCACGAACGGCGGCGTCTCCTGGGAGCACTTCATCGTTCCGGGAGCGGCGGACGACTCGTTGCAATTCCGCGACGTGCATGCCGTGGATGCGCACGTGGCCTACCTGCTCGCGGCCGGGCCGGGGAGTCGCTCCCGCGTTTACAAGACGACCGACGGGGGCCGCAGCTGGCAGATACAGTTTCGCAACGCCGATTCGAGCGCGTTCTACGATTGCTTCGCGTTCTGGGACGCCCGGCGCGGGATCGCGTTCAGCGACGCCGTGACGGGCCGGTTCCTGATCCGCGTCACGCAGGACGGGGGCGAACACTGGGGGCTGGTGGCGGCAGACGCACTGCCGCCGGCACAACCAGGGGAAGGGGCGTTCGCGGCGAGTGGCACATGCGTCGCGACGCTCGCTCGAGGCGAGGCGTGGATCGGTACCGGAGCGGCGGACATCGCTCGCGTGGTGCATACCCGGGACGCGGGTCGCACGTGGGAGGTGGCGGTGGCGCCGATCGCCGGTGGGCGCTCGTCGGGGATCGCTGCCCTGGCGTTCCGGGACTCGTTGCACGGGATCGCGCTGGGAGGAGACGTCGGGGATCCGAACGCGCGCACCGACAACGTGGCGGTCACCTCGGATGGGGGACGGACCTGGCGCTCAGGGGGACGGCCCCGGTTCGCGGGCGCCGTCTATGGCGCCGCGGCCGTTCCCGGGCGCCCGGGGTGGGTGGTGGCGGTCGGTCCGCGCGGGCTGGACTACTCGACCGACGACGGGGCGAGCTGGACGAGCCTGGACACCTTGGCGTACTGGAGTGTGGGATTCGGGTCGAAGAAAACGGGGTGGGCGGTCGGGCCGGGAGGGCGGATCACGCAGATCCGTCTTGAATGAGCGCTTTCGCCTGTTTCACTAGATTCTCCACCGTCAGCCCAAACTCTCGATAAATCTGCTGGTAGGGGGCCGATGCCCCGAACCGCTCGATCCCCATGATCACCCCTCGCTCGCCCACCCAGCGGTACCACGGCTGCGGCGCCGCTGCCTCGATGGCGATGCGATGGGGGACGGATGGGGGAAGGATCTCGTCCCGGTAGCGCTGCGGCTGCGCCGCGAAATACTCGAAGCTCGGCAGACTCACGACGCGGGCCGCGACGCCCTCCCGGGCCAGGGTCTCGTACGCGCCGAGCGCGATCTCCACTTCCGAGCCTGTCGCGAGGAGGATCACCCGCGGCACCTTGCCTGCCGCGTCGGCCAACACGTACCCGCCGCGGTGCAGCCCGGCGGCCGGCGCGTACTTCGCGCGATCGACGACCGCCACCTTCTGCCGCGTGAGCACGAGCGCCACGGGTCCGCCCGCATGGGCGATGGCCGCCCGCCATGCTTCGGCCGTTTCCGTGGGGTCGGCCGGGCGGATCACCGTCATGTTGGGAATCGCCCGCAACGCGGCGAGCTGCTCGATCGGCTGATGGGTGGGACCATCCTCGCCCAGGCCGATCGAGTCGTGCGTGAACACGTAGATAACCTTGAGATGCGCGAGGGCCGCGATCCGGATGGCCGGCCGCATGTAGTCCGAGAAGATGAGGAACGTTCCGCCGAATGGGATGAATCCCCCATGGTACGCGAGGCCGTTCAGCGCCGCGCCCATGGCGTGCTCGCGCACTCCGAAGTGAAAGTTGCGTTCGGTGACATGGCCGGCCGCGAAGTCTCCCGACCCCTTGATCTGCGTGAGGTTGGACCCGGTGAGATCCGCCGACCCGCCGATCAGCTCGGGGAGTCGCGGCGCCATTGCGTTCAGCACTTTCGACGACGCGGAGCGCGTCGCCTGGGTGTCCGCCGGTCCGAACCCAGGCAACGCGCTGTCCCAGTTCTCGGGGAGCCGCCCGGCGAGCCGGCGCTCGAGCTCCGCCGCGGGCTCGGGGTGGGCGGCACGGTAGGCGGTCCAGCGCCCCTGCCACTCCCCGTGCAGCAGGGCGCCGCGCTGCTTGGCGCGCCGCCACTCGGCGAGCGCTTCCGGAGGAACGAAGAACGGCTCGAGAGACGGCCAGCCCAAGTGTTGCTTGGTCAACTTCACCTCTGCGACGCCCAGCGGCGCGCCGTGCGCCTCGGCGGTGTCCTGCTTGTTCGGGCTGCCATAGGCGATGTGCGTGCGCAGGATGACGAGCGAGGGACGGTCCGTCGCGGCCTGCGCCTGCCGAACTGCGTGATCGATCGTCGCGATGTCATTGCCGTCGGCGACGTGCTGGACATGCCAGCCGTAGGCCTCGAACCGTCGCGCGGTGTCGTCGGAGAACGCGAGGTCGGTGGAGCCGTCGATCGTGATCCGGTTGTCGTCGTAAAAGCCGATCAGCTTCCCGAGGCGCAGGTGGCCGGCGAGCGAGCACGCTTCGTGGCTGATCCCTTCCATGAGATCGCCGTCGGAGGCGAGGAAGTACGTGTAGTGGTCGATCACCGAATGACCGGGCCGGTTGAACAGCGCCGCGAGCTGCGCCTCCGCGATCGCCATCCCGACGGCGTTGCCGACGCCCTGGCCGAGCGGCCCCGTGGTTGCCTCCACACCGGGTGTCACGCCGTGCTCGACGTGGCCCGGCGTGCGGCTGCCCCACTGGCGAAACTGTTTCAGATCGTCGAGCGACAGGTCGAATCCCGACAGGTACAGCGCCGCGTACATCAGCATGCACGCGTGGCCGCACGACAGCACGAAACGATCGCGGTCGAGCCAAGTGGGATCGGCCGGGTCGACGCGCAGATGCCGCTGCCACAGCACCCAGGCGAGCGGCGCCAGCGCCATCGCCGTGCCCGGGTGTCCGGAGTCGGCCTGCTGCACCGCATCCATGGCGAGGGTGCGGACGGTGTTGATGCAGAGCTGTTCCGTGGCGGCGCTGTCGACCGTCCGGGTGTCGGTCATGCGGTGCTCGGGGGAGGCGGCGCGGGGAGCGGTCAGAGCAGGCCCGACTTCGCGGCTTCCCAGAGATGGTACAGGCGGTCGAACCCATTCACGAGGAGATCGACCTGCTGCGGGCTCGGGCTGGCGCGGGCTGCGATCTTCAGCTCGATGGCGACCTGCGGCATCTCGCGGCGGCCCTGGCCCCGGCTTTCGGTCTCGACCTGATCCAGGATTTCGAGGATGCGCTGACGCACGCCGGCGTCGTCGGGCACCTGCCAGAGATAGTCGGCGGCCTGTTTGCCTTCTACGCACAGCTTGCCGAGCGCATCGAGCAGGGGAGGGGTGCGGCGGGAGGATTGAGGGTCGCCCATACGAGATCGTAATCTAATCCGGATCGGGGTATAAGGCGCTATCGCCGCTCGGATTGCCCAGGGTCCCACGCCCCTCTAGTTTGCGAGACCTATGATCCCACTCCTCATGGTCGCCGCCTTGCAGCAGGCGCCCGTCATCGCCCCCGACTCCGGGGAAGTCCATCTCCGCAACATCCGCCAGATCACGTTCGGAGGCCAGAACGCCGAGGCGTACTTCTCCCGTTCCGGGCGCCAGCTCATTCTCCAGCGCACTCCCGGTGATACGGGCTGCGATCAGCAGTACATCGTGAACGCCGACGGCACCGGCCTCCATCGCGTGTCGGGCGGTTTCGGGCGCACGACGTGCGGTTATTTCTTCGCCGGTGACGCGCGGATCTTTTACGCGAGCACCGAGCACGCCGACAAAGCCTGCCCGCCGCGGCCCGACTACTCCCACGGCTACGTGTGGGCGCTGTTCGACTACGACATCTACGTGGCCGATTCGAGCGGCGCGAACACGAAGCGCCTCACCGACAACCCCGGCTACGACGCCGAGGGGACCCTCTCGCCCGACGGCCAGACGATCGTCTTCACATCGTTGCGTGACGGCGACCTCGACATCTACACGATGCGCACCGATGGGACGAATGTCCGTCGCCTCACCCACACCCTGGGCTACGATGGCGGTCCGTTCTTCTCCCCCGACGGCAAGCAGATTGTGTACCGCGCGTATCATCCCGCCACGGCCCAGGACAGCGCCGACTACCGGACGCTCATCGGCCAGCATCTGGTCCGGCCGGTCCAGATGGATCTGTGGGTCATGAACGCCGACGGCACCGGACAGCGGCAGATCACCCGCCTGCCGGGAGCGAGCTTCGCTCCGTACTTCACCCCCGACGGCAAACGAATCATTTTCGCCTCCAACTACCAGAATCCCCGCTCACGCAATTTCGACCTCTACCTCGTCAACCTCGACGGGTCGGGACTGGAGCAGGTCACCACGGACTCCGATTTCGACGCCTTCCCGATGTTCTCTCCTGACGGCCGGCAGCTCGTCTGGGCGTCCAACCGGCACGGCAGCGTCCCGGGCGAAACGAACATCTTCATCGCGGACTGGGTCGCGCAGCCGTGAGCCTGCGCGACAAGCTGACTGCGGAGGCACGCAGCTGGGGCAAAGCGATCGCGATCGCGGTGGCGATCTGGCTGGTGCTGCGGTCCTATGTCGTGGAGGCCTTCCGCATCCCCTCGCCCAGCATGGAGAACACCCTGCTGGTCGGCGATTTCCTGTTCGTGGACAAGACCGGCTACGGCGGCCAGTTCCAGATCCCGTTCATCGGTGTACGGTTCGGCCGCCTCCCCGGGTACGCCACCCCGCGGCGCGACGGGATCGTGATCTTTCGCTCCGCCGAGGATTCGACGCCGAATCTCGACGTCGTGAAACGCCTCATGGGTGTGCCGGGCGACACCCTGCAGATGGTGAACGACACGCTGATCCGCAACGGCCAGCGGCTGGAGGAGCCGTACGCCCTGCATCTCGCCGACGGCGCGTCGACGACGCCCGGCTCGCTGATCGAGCAGATGCGCGCCCGCCAGCTGCCCCACTACGTGGGCACCGACCGCGAGCACTACCAACCGACGCCGCACACCTGGGGACCGCTGGTCGTCCCTCCCGACAGCTATTGGGTCATGGGGGACAATCGCGACGACTCCTGGGACAGCCGGTTCTGGGGGTTCCTGCCGCGATCCCACATCGAGGGACGGCCGCTGATCATCTATATGAGCGTCGCCCTGGATCCCTTCCGCATCCGCTGGAACCGCCTGCTGCGCCACCCCGCCTAAATCCGGCTCGCACCGAGCGCCGTAACCTCCAGGAGAGCGATGTGCGCTATCTTCGCTCATTCCTCGGAGTGTGATGGCCGCCATGTCGAATGCCCCGGTTGCCGACCGCCTGCTCGTGGGTCGAATGGCCGAGGGGGAGGATATCGCCCTGGGCGAGCTGTACGATCGCTACGGGAAGACGCTGTACGCCCTCGCGCTGGCCATCGTGCGCGAGCCGGCGGACGCGGAGGAGGTCGTGGTGGATGCCTTCGGCCAGGCGTGGCGACAGGCGTCCACGTTCGATCCAGGGCGCGGCAGCGTGGGCGCGTGGCTCGCGACCATCGCGCGCAGTCGGGCGCTGGATATGGTGCGCGCCCGGGGGCGCCGCGCTCGGGCGCACGAGCGAGCGGCCTCCCTCTCCGAGGACGGCATCGCCACGCCGATCGCCGTCCTGGGGCCCGACCCGGGGCGCGGCGCTGAGCGGAGCGAGGCGCGGCGGCTGGTGGCGCAGGCGCTCGCCACCCTCCCCGACCCGCAGCGCGTGGCGATCGAGCTCGCCTATTTCGAAGGGCTGTCCCAGAGCGAAATCGCCCAGCGCCTCGCAGAGCCGCTCGGGACCATCAAGACCCGCATGCGGACCGCGATGGAGAAACTGCGGGGCCTGTTGAGCCCGCTCCTGGAGGGAGCCGCATGACCACCGCGCACGAGTGGCAAGATTTCGCCGCACCGTACGCGCTGGGAGATCTGGCGGCCGAGGAGCGGAGCGCGTTCGAGGCACACCTCGCCGGGTGCGATGCCTGCCGGGCGGAGGTGCGCTCCTTTGCCGAGGTGGCCGGCCTGCTCGCCTATGGCGCGCCATCGGCCGAGCCGCCCGTGGGGTTGCGCGACCGCGTGCTGGCCGAAGCGCGACGAGTGCGCCCCATCGTCCCGGGACCACGCCGGCGCGCGTCGGTGGGGTGGCTGGCGGCTGCCGCGGGATTGCTGCTCGCCCTCGCGGCCGGGGTCGAAGGGTGGAGACTGGCCGGACGCGTGCGAGTGCTCGAGGGCCGGATCGCCGTCCTCGATTCCAGCGCGGCAGCGGCGGAATCGGCCTTGGCGGCGCTCTCGGGTCCGCCGGTCGGAGTGGGGCGCCCACCGTCGGCGCGGGTGTTCTGGAATCGCGCCCGCGACCGGTTCGTCGTGTTCGCGTTCGACCTGCCGCCGGCCCCAGCCGGACGCGCGTATCAGTTGTGGGCGGTTGCCAAGGGACATGCGCCGATGTCGGTGGGAACCTTCAATACGGACGCTGCCGGCCGGGCCACGGTCGTGCTCCCGGTCGGCCGGGACATCGCTGCTCTGGGATTCGTCGACAACTGGGCGCTCACTCAGGAGCCAGCCGGGGGATCACCGCAACCGACCGAGACTCCCCGCCTCCTCGGGGCCTGGGTGCATACCGACTAGCGCCGCGCCGCCACTCCAATCCGGCCGCCTCCGACGGGCGTAGACACGGTGTTATCGCGTGCTACGCCCGTCGTCTTTCGTCCGAGGAGACCGTTATGAACTGGAAGTCGTTGCTCGCCCCCAAGCGGCTGGTCATCGCGGCGTGCGTCGCGCTGTGCGCCGCGGGCGGCGTGGGCGTCGCCCTGGCGTCGGATCACCAGGACACGCCCGATGTCGAGCTGAACCCCGAGATGGATATGACCGACCTCTACGTCTTCCCCAGCCCGACGCCGGGACGGGTGGTGCTGGTCATGAACAGCTGGGGAGTGCTGTCGCCGGCCGAGACGCCCACCACGTACTTCGATCCCAACATCCTGTATCAGTTCAAGATCGACAACAATCACGACGGCATCGAAGACAAGGTCATTCAGGTGACCTTCAACGGATCGGGCGCGAGCCAGACCGTCGACGTGCGGGGCCCGGTGGCGCCGCCTGTCGCCGGCGCGATGGGGAACACGATTTCGACCGCGGCGCCGGTGGCCAGCGGGGCGACGCGCACGGCGATCGGCTCGGCGTCGGGGGTGCAGGTGTACGCCGGCCCGCGCGACGATCCCTTCTTCATCGACTTGGAGCAGTTCTTTCGCATCATCCCCGACCGCAAACCGGTCACGGGCACGCTGTCGCACCTGCCCGATACGCCGACCGCCAGCGCATGGCGGACACCCGGCATCGATTTCCTGGCTGGCTTCAACGTGCTGTCGATCATCATCGAGCTGCCGGTGAGCGCCCTCACCGGGACCGCGGGTCCCAACTTCGGGGTCTGGGCCACGATCAGCCGCTAACCGACCGATGACAAGGAGTCGCGCGATGAAACCCACTGCTGTACTCGTAACCGCGGCGCTGGCAGCCACCGTTTTGGCGGCGGCCTGCAGCGACGACAACACGACCGCGCCGCTGACCGACCGGACGTTCAACCAGGTCCAGCGGCTCGGCAATCCGCTCGTCTCGGAAGTGTTCCTGGCGAAGCGCGATCACGCGTTCCACGGATCCACCGCGCCGACCATCGACGTGGCGGCGTTCACCCCGATCATTCGCGGCTTCGCGGACAACGTCGCGGGCCGGGACACCACGGTCGGCAAGACGCTGGCCGCCGTGTTGTTGCCCGACGAGCTGCTGGTCCAGTCGGACAAGGCCACCAATACGGCCGGGTGGCTGACCTGGGCCCTGGCGAACGGCTGGGGCGGCCGGACCCTCACCGACGACGTGGTGACGGCCGGACTGCAGGCGACCTTCGGGCCGTTGCTCGATCCGAACAACACGACCACCGCGCTCGCCGACGACCACGTGGACGCGAACGACGTCGCCTTCGGCGCGACCTTCCCGTACCTGGCCGCCGCGCATTGACCCGGCAGCGACCGATGCGACGCCTCCGACGCTCGGTCGTGGTGGCCCTGTCCGCGAGCTTCGTGCTCGCGGCAGGGTCGCTGGCCGTGCACGCAACCGTGACGGCGCGCGCCGCCACTCCCGGGCCGGTGGGCGATGAGGCCCGGATCCGCCAGCAGGACATCGCCTTCTACGAGTGGCGGCTGACCCGCGATCCCACGAGCGCCTTCGACCTGGCGCAGCTCGCGTCGCTGCACCTGCAGCGCGGCCGCGACCGGGGCGACCCCGCGGACGTGCGGCGCGCCGAGCAGCTGGCACGGCGCTCGCTCGCCCGGCGCGAGACGCGCAACGCGCGGGGTTATTCGACCCTCATCTCGACACTCATGACGCAACATCGCTTCGGCGAGGCGCGCGGCTGGGCGGAGCGCCTCGTGGCGCTCGACTCGACGAGCGTCTCGGCCCGGGCCGTGCTCGGCGAAATCGAGATGGAGCTCGGCGACTACGACGCGACCCGTCGGGCGTTCGGCATGTTGTCCGGACGGCGCGGGAACCTCGCGGTCGCCCCTCGTCTCGCGCGCTGGCTCGAGCTGCAGGGTCAGATCGAGGAGGCGCGCCGCCTGCTCACCAACGCGCTCGACAGCGCCCGTGCGCGACCGAAGCTGCCGCGCGAGCAGGTCGCGTGGTTCGAGCTGCGCGTGGGAGACCTAGAGCTGCAGAGCGGCCACGCGGACGCGGCTCGCCGGGCGTTCCAGGCCGGTCTCGCGATCGCTCCGCAGGACGCGCGCCTGCTCGCCGCGATGGCGCGGCTGGAGGCCGCGCGCGGCCACTGGCGCCGGGCGATCGCCTGGGGCGAGCGGTCCATCGCGATCGCCCCCGATCCGGCGACCCTCGGCCTCATCGGTGACGGCTATGCGGCGCTGGGGGATTCGGCGCAGGCCGCGGAATACGTCCACGTCATGGAGGTCGTGACGCTGGCGCAGCCGGGAGGCTTTCATCGGGCCTGGAGTCTGTTCCTGCTGGATCACGACCGCCGGGTGCCGGAGGTCCTGACCCAGGTACAGGAGGAGATCCGCACCCGTCGCGACATCTTCGGCTGGGACCTGCTCGCCTGGGCGCTGCATCACGCGGGCCGCGATCGCGAGGCCCTGCCCGCGATGGCCCGCGCCCTGGCGCTGGGGACCGAAGACGCGGCGCTGTTCTACCACATGGGCATGATCGAGCGAGCGCTCGGCCATCGGGTCGCGGCGCGCACCTACCTCACGCGCGCACTCGCGACGAACTCCTGGTTCCAGCCGACGGGGGCGCGGGACGTGCACGCCGCTCTGGAGGCCCTCTAGGTGTCGGAGCTCCTGGCGTTCATCGGTCTCGGGTTCCGTCACATCGTGAACCCGGAGGCGGCGGACCACATCCTGTTCTTGCTCGCGCTCGCGGCGATCTACCGGCTGCGTGACTGGCGCGAAGCGCTGTGGGTCGTGACGGCGTTCACCGTGGGGCACTCGGTCACGCTGGCGCTCGCGGTGACGCAAGCGGTGGTGCTCCCCACCGCCTGGATCGAGTTCCTGATCCCGGTGACGATCGTCGCGACCGGTGTCGAGAATCTGCTGATCCGCGATCGCGCGCGCGCGCGCTGGGGCGGGCGTTACCGGCCGCTCTTCTCGGGCGTATTCGGGCTGGTGCACGGCGCGGGTTTCGCCAACTACCTCCGCAGCCTGTTCGTCGACCGGGTGGCGCTGCCGCTGTTCGGATTCAACGTGGGCATCGAGCTGGGGCAGGTGCTGGTGCTGGTCGTCGCCGCGCTGGCGTTCGTGGCGGCGGATCGAGGGCTCGGAGCGCTGCGCCGTCAGGACCGCTGGCCCAGCCCGCTGCGGCTGCGTGTGGTGGGCGTGTCGGTCGCCGTGATTCTGGTCGCGGCCCGGTGGGCGGCGGAGCGCGCCCCCTGGTGAGCCCGCTGCTCCCGGCTCTGATCGTGTTGACCGTGGCCCCGCGGGGGGAGGCGCACCCGCTGCACACCACGCTCACCACGATCGAGTGGCGTGCGGAGACCCGCACGGTGCAGGTCGCGGTGCGTGTGTTCTCCCAGGACCTGCGGGCGGCCCTGGCGCGTACTCCCGCGGACTCCGTCTGTGGCTACGCCCGGCGTGCCTTCGTGTTGCGCGATGCCGCGGGCCGGGTGTTGGGCGCCGAACGGTGCACGGTGCAGGAGGCCGAGGAGGTCACCTGGATCCGGCTGGAAGCGCGGGTCGCGACTCCGGCCGGCCTCCGGGTGCTGAACGCGTTCCTGTTCGAATCGTTCGGCGATCAGGTGAACGTGGTGCAGGCCAATGTCGCCGGTCGTTCGCGCACCATGCTGTTCACACGCGGGGACGAGCCGAAGCCGGTCGGTGAGTGAACGCGCTTGACCCTCGCGGGGCGGTTGGGTAGAACACGACATGCGAGGACGACCGGTGTGGTGTTGCCTGCCGCTCGTGGCGAAATGCCTCTGGGGCGAGCCGGCGCTCGTCCAACAGGCCGACACGGCGCACGCGGTCGCGCTCCCGCCGATCACCGTGTCCGCCACTCGCAGCACGCTGCCGCTCGCCCGGGTGCCGCTCTCCATTCAGATCCTCGACCGCTCGCAGATCAGCCGCGCCCGTCCCACGTGGGGGCTCGACGAGGCGTTGGGGCAGGTGCCGGGCGTGTTCGTCGCCAACCGCTACAACTTCTCGCTCGATCAGCGGATTTCGGTGCGGGGCTTCGGAAGCCGTGCGGCGTTCGCCGTGCGGGGGGTGAAAGTCCTGGTGGACGGGATTCCGCAGACGCTGCCCGACGGCCAGGGCCAGCTCACCAACCTCGAGCTGGGCGACGTGGATCGCATCGAGGTGCTGCGCGGATCCGCTTCCGCGCTGTTCGGAAACGCCTCGGGCGGCGTCATCAGCATCTGGACCGATCCGGTGCCGCCGGCCCGGGCTCGGGAGGACGTTCGCGTGGTGGCGGGCTGGTCCGACCGGGGCACCGGCCGCGGGTGGAACAAGTGGCAATCCACCACCGGCTTTCGCGTCGGCGGCGGCAGCGCACAGCTCATGGTCTCGCGCCTCTCCTATGAGGGCGAACGCGATCACAGTGCGGCGGATCTCCGTAACCTGAACACCCGCCTGCGGCTGCCGCTCGGCACCGGCTGGTCGCTGGCGGCCGTGGCCGACGTGGGCGATGACCCGCGCGCCGACAACCCCGGCGCCCTCACACTCCCCGAGCTGCAGGCGAATCGCGATTCCGCGCCCGCGCTCAACCTCTCGAGCCATGCGGGCAAGGACGTGACGCAGGCCCAGGGCGGCGTCACCGTGCGCCACCCGTTGGTCGCCGGTGGAGAAGCGGCCGTGACGGTGTTCGGATTCACCCGCGAGCTCAAGAACCCGACCACCTTCGCCTACATCGATCTGAGCCGGCGCGCGTACGGCGCGCGCGTTTCGCTCACCCGGCCGGTCGGGCAGGGCCGGTTCGCGCCGCAGATCAGCACGGGGCTCGATTTCCAACGGCAGCGCGATGACCGCGTCAATGTCGGTAACAACGCCGGACGTCCGGACACCACCCGGTCACTCGATCAGCTCGAGCACGTGACGGAGCTGGGACCGTTCGTCCAGGCTGCCGTGCCGCTCGCGGCTCGCATCACCCTCACCGCGGGGCTGCGCTACGATTGGGTTCACTTCCAGGTTGCCGACCGCCTCGTCTCCGCCACCAACCCGGACGACTCGGGCGATCGTCTCATGCGCGCGCTGTCGGCGTCGCTGGGCCTGGCGGTGACCCCCGCGCGGCAGGTGACGCTGTATGCCAACGCGGGCTCTTCGTTCGAGACACCGACCACCACCGAGCTCGCCAATCGCCCCGACACCGCGGGCGGATTCAATCCGACGCTCGACCCCCAGCGCGCCTGGACCTATGAGGTGGGTGGCCGCGGCAACGTCGGGAGCCGGGGCGACTGGAGCATCGCCGTATTCCAGGCCGACGTCACCGACGAGCTGGTCTCCTACGAGGTTCCGATCTCGCCGCAGCGCCGCTTCTTCCGGAACGCGGGCTCGGCGCGCCATCGGGGGCTCGAGGTCGGTGGGGGTCTCTCACTCCTCCCCGGCCTCCGTCTGCGCGCCGCCTACACCTATTCGGACTTCCGCTACGTGCACTACGCGTTCAGTCCCGACACCAGTCCGCCGCGGGTGCTTGACGGCCGCGCGCTCCCTGGGATTCCGATGCACGCCCTTCATCTGACTCTGCACGTCGAGCCGCACCGCATCCCGGGGACCTGGCTCGAGGTCGAGACCACCGGGATGTCGAGCACCCTGGTGGACGACACGTTGTCGCTGCGGGCCAGCCCCTGGTGGACGACGAACGTCCGGCTTGGTTGGTCGGGGCGTGTCGGCGGAACCGCACTGGAGCCCTTCGTGGCGGCGAACAACGTATTCAACCGGCTCTACGTCGGGTCGGTCGTGATCAACGCGGCGCGGGGTCGCTACTACGAGCCGGCTCCGGGGCGGAATCTGTACCTGGGGCTGTCGGTCGGCGCCGGCCGGTAGATCGCCGGCGCCACGATGCAAGAGAGGCGGGGAATTCCCGGCCTCTCTCGTCGATCGGCATCTGCTGCTCGGGGTCCGGTCAGCCGCCCTGCGGCCGGAGGATGACGTCCACCCCCAGGTGCAGCCGCTTCCAGCGGTGGAGGACGACGCCGAGGCCCAGCGCGACCTTCGACATGCCGTACTTCTTGGTGAGATCCTGCGCGTCGATGTCGAACGTGGCCTGTACGCGGAACCCTGCGGGATCGCGCCAGGCGAGAATGGGTGCCTGCATCGGTGTCGTAACGCCGTGGAGGTTGAACGATCCCACGGCGGTCGCGTGCAAGGTGTCCCCGGGTCCCTTCTGCACGTTGATCAGACTGTCGATCACGAAACGGATGCGCGGATACTGCCCGGTGCCGAGTACCATGGACCGGGCGAAGTCGTCGCGGAATGCGAGTCCGGAAAACAGCGAATCGGGGTTCAGCGAGATCTCGCCGCGGACCCCGCTCCAGTGGAGCGTGTCCCCATCGATCAGGACCGTGCCGGAGACCGCCGTGCGGCACACCGCGTTGACCTGGTGCCGGGGGAAGAGGGGGATCTTCTCCTCGTGGCCGCCATTGTCCCGCAGATTGGGGCGATTCTTGTAGTCCACATATTGACCGGGATCGCGACCTTCACCAGGCTGCCACGAGTGGTCGGCGGGGCAGGTCGTAGCCCAGAGGTGGTTGTAATGCGGGTCGACCTGCCACCAGGCGAGGCTGGTCTTTGGCTCGACGGTCCAGCGGATCTGGCCGGAAAGAGCGGTTGCCGCGCCGAGCACGAGTGGGAGCGTGACGGCCAGCAGCTGGCCGCGGCGGGTAGCGAGCCACATTTGGGGTCCCTCCTTGGGAAACTTTTCACATGGATTGCCTTGCCAGGCAAACCTGTCCTCTCTCAGGGGGGGTCGCAAGCGGGCCCGGCCCTTCGTGTTGTCTTGACAGTTTTCGCTCTAAAGCGTACTTCATGATCTCAGCGCCGGGGAAGATGGCGCGGGTCGGCTACAACCTTTCGGAGGGAGGGGGGAAATGGCGATTCGGTTTGGTCGGGCTGTGCTGCTGGCGTTGGCGGTTTCAGTACTGTCGGTCAGCGCCCTACGGGCACAAGCCACCGGGGTCTCGACCGACCCGGCGACGATCAAAAAGGGGAAGTCGCTTTGGAGCACCAAGGGGTGCATGGGGTGCCACACGATCGGGAAAGGGAGAGCCGCAGGGCCTGACTTGGTGGGCGTCCTGGACCGGCGCAGCCTCGATTGGGTGCAGCGCTGGCTGCACGATCCTCCGGCGATGCAACAGAGCGATTCCACGGCCCAGGCGATGGTCGCCCAATTCAACAATACAAAGATGCCCAACCTTCAACTGGGCGATGAGGAGGTGACCGCCCTGATCGCGTACATCGCCGATCAAGGTTCGAAAATGGCAGCGAAGTCCCATTGAACCGAGTGAGTTCTGATGTCACACAACGTGTCTGGCACATGAGGGAGGGAACACCATGAGCCGCGCTTTGTTGCTGGCAGTGATGTCCGCGTTGGGGGCGTCCCCCGCGGTCGCGGCCGGTCGCTCGAATGCGGTGCCG
>JBGPHP010000032.1:0-19629 GCA_041484445.1 Gemmatimonadota bacterium | reverse complement strand
TACAACAAGCCGGCCACGGGGCTCTACCTGCTGCGCCACCACATCCTCGCCGATACGACCCGCTTCGACGCGGCATATCGGGGATACATCCGCCGCTGGGCGTTCAAGCACCCCACCCCGGCCGATTTCTTCCGTTCGATGGAGGACGGCCTGGGAGAGGACCTGTCGTGGTTCTGGCGCGGGTGGTTCTACCGCTCGGACGTGGTCGATCTGGCCGTGGATTCCGCGACGACGCGGACCGACAGCACCGGTGCCAGGATCGCCCGTATCTGGCTGTCCTCCCCGGGCCAGCTCCCGATGCCGCTGGACCTCACCCTGACCTACGCTGATGGCTCGAGCGAGACGGTGCGGCTCCCCGTCGAGGTCTGGCTGCTGGGCAATCGTTATGTGTACGAGCGGCCGGTGCCGGGCGAGCTCGCGAAGGTCGAGATCGACGCGGCGCACGAGATTCCGGATGTGCGGCGGGCGAACAACGTGTGGATGAAGCAGTAATCGGTGTTCGGTTGTCGGTAGTCGGTGACCCCGGAGCAGTCACCGACTACCGACTACCGTTGACCGCTACGGTTTCAAGTGCTCATCCACCCAATCCAGCATCACACCCCACCAGATGCGGCGGTTGCGCGGCTTCAGGATCCAGTGGCCTTCGTCGGGGAAGTAGAGGAACTTCGCCGGGACTCCCATCCGCCGGGCCGCCGTGAACGCCTGGTACCCCTCCGAGAGATCGACGCGGTAGTCGAGCTGGGAGTGGACCACGAGGATCGGGGTCTTCCAATCCTTGACGAAGTTGAGCGGTGAGAACTTCTCCCACTGATCGCGCGCCGCGGTGAGGGTGCCGCCGAGGTCCCAGTCGGTGAACCACTGTTCCTCGGTGGACCCGCCCATACTCACCGTGTTGAAGACGCCGTCGTGCGCGATCAGGCACTTGAAGCGGCTGGTGTGGCCCGCCACCCAGTAGATCATGTAGCCGCCGTAGCTCGCACCCGCGGCGCACATCCGCGTCGAATCGACGAAGGGGAGCCGCGTCACCACGTCGAGCCCCTTCATGAGGTCCTCGTAGGGCCAATCGCCCCAGTGCTGCGACACGGCGTCGGTGAACGCCTGGCCGAAGCCGGTGGAGCCGTGGCGGTTCAGCGCGACGACGACGTAGCCGCGCGACGCGAACATCTGGTAGTTCCAGCGCGCGCCCCAGTAGTCGAGCCAGGCGGTTTGCGGGCCACCGTGGAACAGGTCGATCACGGGATACTGCTTCGCCGGATCGAATCCGGGCGGCTTGAGGAGCCAGCCGAACACCGAATCCCCGCGCGCGCCGACGAAGCCGAACTGCTCGAGCGGCCGCAGGTCGAGCGACGCGATCGCCGCGTCGGCATGATGCGTGAGCGCCTTGCCGGCGACCCAGAGCTCGGGGGGCTGGGTGTTGCTCTGGTGCACGTAGACCAGCGTCTTTCCGTCCGCGGAAACGGTGGGGCTGGTGTTCATGCCGCCGACCGCGACGACCGCGGTGCGCCGGAACCCGGGCAGGTCGATCCGATAGATGTTCTCCCGCCCCCGCTCTTCCACGACCGCGAACACGCACTTCGAGTCGGGACACCACCCATACGACCCGACGGAGAGCGCCCACCCCGCGGTCGCCTCGACCGGCGCGCCGCCGCCGCGCGGCAGCAGCATCACGCGCTGGCGGTCCGCCTCGAAGCCGGGTCGCTCCATCGAGAGATACGAGAGCCACTTGCCGTCAGGCGAATAGCGCGGCGTGTTGTCGGCGCCCAGGCTCGCCGTGGTGGCGTTGTGCATCGCTCCACCGTCGGACCCCAGAGTGAAGATGTCCACGTTGGTGTTCGTGGCGACGATGTCGTCGCCGTGCATCGCCACCGCGATCTCACGGCCGTCGGGGGCCACCGCTACGTCCCCGTCCCCGCTCGTGGCGATGGTGGGGACGTCGTGGTCCACCGGGGTGAGATCGGTGGCCTTGCCGCTCGCGAGGTCCACGCCGAAGACGTGCTGCCGGTGTCCGGCGCGGAAATCGTCCCAGTGCCGCCACAAGAGCTCGGTCCACAACCGCGCGTCCGTCTGGTATTCGCCGTTGCGCCGGTCGATCTCCTGATCGGCGGGCCACTTGAGGTCGACCACCGCGAGCAGCCCCTGGCCGTCCGGCTTCCAGTAGATCTCTCCCACGCCATCGTCGATGCTCGTCACCTTACGGGCTTCACCGCCCGCCGGGGCGATGATCCAGATCTGCGGTCCGCCCTGGCGCGAGGAAATGAACGCCAGCGTCTGGCCGTCGGGCGACCAGCGCGGCGACCGGTCCGACCCCGGCCCCTGTGTGAGCTGCCGGGTCTTTCCCGTCGCCACGTCGGCGAGCCAGATGCGCGCGCTGCCCCGATTGTCCTTCAGGGACGGCGTGGTGACCGTGTACGCCACCCACTTCCCGTCGGGCGAGAGCTGCGGGTCCGACACGATCGGCAACCCGATGAAGTCGTCGAACGTGATCGCACGCTTCGCTTGCGCGAGACCGGGACGAGGGATGAGGGATGAGGAAAGGGTGAGCAAGGCGACCAGTCGCAGAACGCGCATGTCAGTAGTCCGGGTGAGTGATGATGGCCTTCACGAGATCGTCGAACAGGCGCGAGTCGGCTGTGACCGCCCCGGTGGCGTCGGTGTGCACGCTCCAGGCGGCGAGCTCCTGCAACGCCGTGGCCTCTTCATACGTGAGATGCAGCGTCACCCCGTCGGCGGACGGCTTGGCGTCGTCCAGCACGCGGCGCAGGACGTCGGGAAGGTGCTTGGCGTTGCGCACGGCGTCGAGCTGCGCGCGGGTGATGGCGAGATCCATTGGCTCCCTTGCGAGACACGGGTCCGGGCCAAATCTTCCCTCCTCCCGCTGGAAACGCCAGACGCGCACGGAAAGGCCCGCATGCCGCGCACCGAGTTCATCGCGACCGGCTTCTATGTCCCGCCTCGCGTCGTGACGAACGACGACCTGGCGACGCTGATGGATACGTCCGACGAGTGGATCATCCAGCGGACCGGGATCCGACGGCGGCACTGGGTCGAGCCGGGGACGATGTGCTCGGCGCTGGCCGCCGAGGCCACGAAGATCGCGCTGGCGCGCGCCAGCCTCCAGGCGAGCGACCTGGATTGCATCATCTTCGCGACGACCAGTCCCGATCACTTCTTCCCGGGCAACGGCGTATTCCTGCAGCGCCTGCTCGGGCTCACCGACATTCCCGCGCTCGACGTGCGCGATCAGTGCACCGGGTTCATTTACGGCCTGTCGGTGGCCGACGCCTGGGTGCGGACCGGGCAGTACAAGCGCGTCTTGCTGGTGGGCGCCGAGATCCAGTCGCCGGGCCTCGACGTGACGACGGCGGGGCGCGATACGGCGGTGATTTTCGGCGACGGCGCCGGCGTCGCGATCCTCGGTCCCATCGACGATCCCCGGCGGGGCGTGCTCTCGACCCACCTGTTCAGCGACGGGCGCTTCGCCGAAAAACTGTGGATGGATGGACCGGGCCTCGTGCACGTGCCCTGGATCAGCGGTGACATGCTGGCCGACGGTCGGGCGCGGGTGCGCATGGAAGGGCGGGACGTGTTCAAACACGCGACCACCAAGATGCCCGAATCGGTGCAGATCGCGCTGCGCGCCAACGGCGCCACGACCGCCGACATCAAGCTCCTCATCCCGCACCAGGCAAACCAGAGAATCTCCGAGATGGTGCAGAAGCAGCTCGGCCTGCGCGACGACCAGGTCTACAACAACATTCAGGAGTACGGCAATACGACCGCCGCGTCGATCCCCATCGCGCTGCACGAAGCGCTGGAGCAGGGGCGCCTCGCGCGCGGAGACCTCCTGCTGCTCACGGCGTTCGGATCGGGCTTCACGTGGGGGAGTGCGGCGGTTCGCTGGTGAGTCGCGAAAGCTCACCCTTCCCCTACGACCGTTCCTTGCACTTTTACCGGAATGGCTCGAGCACAGAGCGACGACCACGGCTTGCATCGTCGCCGTAGAACGAGTAGCTAGGCTCTCAGGAATCGTGGGCTCGATCGCGAGTGCATGTCCGCAGGTCGGAGCTGGTTGCACCGCTCATGCAGTTTCAGGAGAACCCATGCCGAGCCGCGAGCTTTGACGATGCTCCAGCCGACACCGGTGAGTTTCCTGACTAGACGGTAGCACACGGCAGGGTCGGTACCGCTTCTCAGCGCGAGGCTGCAAAATGAGGTTCGGCGCTGTTCCCATTCAAGCACCCAACCCAGCAGTCTGATCCAACCTCTCAGTTCCTGCAGCGGCGGCAACCCCTCGCCCTTCAGCAACCGAGCAAGATTGTGTCGATTTCGGAAGCCGAGCCTTCGAGCCAGAAGATCTGCGTGCTCCACGACACTACCCGCCTCGACCAACGAACGGATCACGGCCCCCCCGGCTGGCGAAACCCAATCCAAGCTCGATTGAACGAGCAAGTGCAGGAAGGTCATACGAGACGCGGAATCGTTGAAGTGTACCTCGCGGAGAATCTCCCGTAAGAGAACCGATGCCATTGCGTAAGCGGGCGAGCCCGGGAGCGCGCAATAGGTCATAGCGAACTCTCACACGCTCAGTGCATGGTACCTGGACGGGTGAGTTCGTGGAGTAGGAGAACCTGCGGGAGGAGGTCTCAACAATGAACCGCACGAAGGCTTGGTGTCTCGTAGTCGTTGCAGGAGCAGGGGTAACGTTCTCCTGCGTTCAGGATCGCGCAACCTCGCCAAGCTCGGAACCTTCGCCTGGACCGTCAGTAGTGACCGTTGCGGGTACCCCAATACCGGAGAATCTAGCGCGTGCAGGGATGCAACTCGTTACCCGTCTTGTTGCGCTTGGCCTTAGAGACTCGAATGCTCGAGCGTATGTCTTTGACCAACTTCACGGCTCGCCCTATCGAGAACACAAGCTCCATTTTGCTCCCTTCTTATCGAAGGTGGGAAGCCCCCTTCTCGCCCGGATAGCCGCCATGAAGGGTGTGCCGGAAAGCGCGGTCGGTGGAATGCTCGACAGCTTGATCGATCTGGAATTCTACATGCCGGTCAAAGACCACTGGGCTAGATGGACAGGCGGGCCAGATCTGATCGTGGCCACGGCGCTCAAAGATCACGAGATCCCCGTCGCCTACGATCTTGACGGACACCCTGTACCACTGACGTCCTCAGCGACCCCACCATCGACCCCGACACTCGCCATCGTCCCGGTGGAGACTGATTTCAGTGTCCAGCGCTCATCGGCACAATGCTATGAGAACTGCGGAGGTGTAGGTGGTGGTGGTAGCCCTCCTCCCCCTGGACTGAATATGACATTTTCCTACATCGGCGGCGATTGGGAGGGGTTCCTGATGGGCGACCCGGAGTTCGAGGTCCACGTGCTTACAATCCGCCGAAACACCTCGGGTGCCCATGATTACAGGTGCGCTGGCGAACATGCCCCTATTTGGTCTTCGGTTTACGATCAGAACGGAACTAGCTGGTCGGGGAACGTTGAGCTGTTGAGCTATCAAGAGTTGAACACCTTCGCTGAAGAAAGCACGCACACCATCGTTCAGGTGTGGGAAGACGATAAAGAGGCTTGTATAATACGCAAGGACCGAGAGTGGGTTACTGCTGCCGTATCCGCCGTATTAGGGTTCGTTGGCGTGTCCGTTGACTTCTCGATCGTCAAGAAGGGTTGGTATGAGGCTTGTAGCCCCGACGGCTACGCGGTCTGTTGGGCCTCGATTTTGGTGTTCCCGTTTGCCCCACTTGTGCTCATCGCCGCGCTCCAAAACGACGACTATGTTGGGACCGTTGTCCCAACCTCGGTAGCTGGTGTGAGTTACTCTGACGCAAACTATGTCATGTTGAATGAAAAAGGTGTCATCAAGGGACGCGTGATGTTGACTGGCGCGCCTTACGTATCTCCCCCTCTCCCGGGTCCCCAACTGCACGCAGAAATTTCAGGCCCCAGCGCCTTAGCGCCGAACACAACCTGCACATGGTCGGTGGGCGTAACGGGAGCCTCAGGCAGCATCAACTACCAGTGGTACAGGGATGGAACGCCTGTGAGCAGCTCCTCCTCGTATACAGGGAGCTCCGGCTCCGGGTTCACTCTCGCTGTCTACGTAAGTAACGGCAGCCATGCTGCAGCGGACGCCCTAACAGTATCCACATCCCAAGGAAGCTATACATGCAGTCCGTAGTGATGAAAGCCGCCGAAAGTCCCTCTTTCAGGCAATGGAATGGAAAGGCCCTACGAGTGCCCGTTTTCCTGTTGCTCCTGGGCATTCCTTCCATATGTGTGAGTCAAAATCAGATCGTCGTCGGAGTGGGATTCGGTGGGGCGAGGCCGCGCTTATCGCACTCGGTTGCGGCATTCAGCATGGACGCCGGTATGACCTTGAGCCGGGATGGTTATCTGGTAGTGCGCGGAACCTGGTGGGACACAGCCGACCCCATCAGAGTCTTGGGCGTACAATGGGGCGGGCGCTGGCCCAGGCACCGCTGGTTGTACGGTGAGATAGGTGCGATGACCATTTTCTATCCTCGCACCGGAACGTCGGGCAGTGTGGCTCGTCCGGCCTTGGGGGCCAGTCTTGGATTCGAAATCGACCTGCTGCGCGGATTTCAGCTGCAGGCTGGAGCCAGCCAGGTGCGCGATACACACGATTTCTCTCAGAGCCTGGGCATTACCATCAGGTATTCGAGACGATGAAGATCAGGCGTTGCGCTCCTGCTTCAACTCGTTGAGCAATCGGGCTGCTGCCTCAGCCCCCGCCGTCCCGCGGTAGCGGTCGGCGAACCGGGCCAGCTCCACCATCAGGCGGTCGCGGCGGCCCTGCTTCCGGTACAAATCGATGAGACCGTTGGCCGCCCGCATCTCGTGCCCCGGCTCCGGCCGGAGGCGCCGCACCTCGAGGTAGAGCCGCTCGGCCTCCGCGGGATCGTCGAGGTGCTGCTCCACGAGATCGGCGAGGCGCAGCCGCGCCTCGTTGTCATCCGGCTCGACGGTGAGGTGGTCCCGGAAATACTCGGCTGCCTCGCGATACTGCCCGCGCACGATCATCACGTCCTGGCGCGGGTAGGTGCGCGGCGGCGCGATGTCCCCCACGGCGTAGAGCATGTTCACGAAGCCGGTCGACGCCCGGGTCGTCACGTGGTGGATCCCCAGCACCCCGAGCACGGTTAAGGGGATGTCGAGTACCGTCATCACCACCGCGACCCACGCGGGAATCGACCCCTGGTTCGCGAGGAAGAACCACAGCCCCGACAACATGATGAACGCCGCCGGCCCGAACCAGACGGCGATCTTGACGAGGTGCGCGCGTTCGGCGGCATCGACGCTCATAGCGCTTTCATCCGCGGGGAGATTGCGGCGGAAACCGCCATGATGCAAGTTGCGTATGGACGATCATGATCATCGGACTGCTGCTCGGAGCGGCCGCCTTGGGCGGCGGGTTCATCCCCACGCGCAACTTCGTGCGCCGCCGGCTGCGCTATGTGGACGGCGCCCAGAAGCCCGCCGCGCCGGTCGTGGCCGGCGTCGTGGCCACCGCGGTCGGGGTCGTCGTCGCGGCCCTGCCGATCATCACCGTCCCGATGGGCGTGCTGTTCGGGATCGGCGTCGGAACGGGATGGGCCAGCGGTCAGAAAGCCCCTCCGGAGACCTGATCTCCCGCAAGCTGCGGCGCCGTCGCAGAATGCGCCGCCGGCCTCTTCATACTGCGCACCCTCCGCTCGTATAAATCGCCCCAGTTCACTACTTTATTCCGGCCCAACGGGTGGCACAGTTCTCGCCGTCGCTGGGCCCGCGTTCCGTCCACTTCGTCAGGCTCCACTCAGCCCAGCAGGGGGGTTCGACATGCATCGAGTCGCCGTCGCCGTCACGGTCGCACTGGCGTTGCTCGCGCCGACCGCGCAGGCCCAGGACAACCAATGGCGCAGTCAGGTTGAAGGGTACCTGAAGCGCGCCTCCAAGACGCTCAGCGACAAAGGATACGAGCAGACCCACGAGACCCAGATCGGCTCGCTCGCCGACGATGACAACGAGTCCTTCAACCTCACGCTGCATGCCGGCACCACCTACGCGCTCGTCGGGGTGTGCGACAACGACTGCAGCGACCTCGACATGGTGCTCTACGACGCCGACGGCAGCCAGGTCGACTCCGACGTCCAGACGGACGATGTCCCGATCGTGCAGGTCACGCCGCGCGAGACCCAGCGCTATCGCGTGAAGGTCATGATGGCCACATGCAAGACCAATCCGTGCTGGTACGGCATCGGCGTGTACGGGAAGTGAGCCCATGCTGACCCTGCTCTGATCCTGATGGCCTGCGTGCTGTCGCGCCGGGCGCGCAATGCGGGGTACGGGACGGCCGCGGGCGGCTTCCTGCTGTTCTGTCTGGCCGAGCTGAGCTACGTCACTTACCACCTGCACGTGACGCACTTCTTGCTGGCCCACACGGTGGCCGAGGTGCTCGACGCGCTGGCGTTCCTGACGATCGGAGTGGGGCTGGTCAGGAAGAAGTGAGTGTGGGGAGTTGGAGCCTAAAGGACATTGGCGGGGAGTGGTCGGAGTCGGCGCTGTTACCGCTCCCCGCTCCCCGTTTCCTTTTCTTTCGCCGCCTCGTATCCCGGACAGGCCAGCACGGGCAACGGCGGATAGCGCACGAACCGGGAATCGGTCTCGGCGAGCGCGCAGCGGTAAAACACCGAGCCGCGGCGATTCGTCACCGCGCGCATCCAACGGCAGGTCAGACAGAGCCCGACATCCACACTGCAGTGTACTGCTCCGTGCTGGTTGCTCCCAGTCTATAGCCCTTACCCCGGTACAGGTCCTATCTTGAGGGCGTGACCGGCGATTTCGACCCCGGGCTCCTCCCACCCGACCTCATCGCAGGCTACCTCCGCAGCGCGCAGGGGCAGATCGACCTGCTCGGGGGGATTGCCGACCGCCTCGCCATCCGCGGCGACGATCAGGACGCCCTGGACGAGCTCCGCCAGGAGGCCCACAAGGTGCGCGGCTCGGCGGGCTCCTACGGGTTCGGGGAGGCGACCCAGGTCGCCGCCGAGATCGAAGAAGCCGCCAAGGCGTGGCGCACCGGCGCCGGCGCGGCGGCCAGCGATCGGGGCGGCCTCGCCCAGGTGCTCGTGGCGCGCCTGCGGGCCGCCTTCGGCCCGAGCCTCGGCCCCTCGGTCCTGCCCGACGTCTTCATCATCGAGGATGACGCCGCGCTGATCGAGCTGTTCGAGTACGGCCTCGGCTCGCGCGGCTACAAGAGCCGCGTGCTGCGCAACGGGCGCGTGGCGCTCGAGCTGCTCCGCGCCCTCCCGGTGGGCGACGCGCACCCGCTGCTGCTGCTCGACGTGGACCTGCCCGGCATGGACGGCTATTCCCTCTTCCACCTGCTGCAGCGTGAGCGCCCCGGGGTGTTTCGCGTCGTGTTTCTCACGGTGCACGGCGGAGAGGACGAGCAGCTCCGCGCGCTCGAGGGGGGCGCCATCGACTACCTCGTGAAGCCGGTGAGCCTGCGCGTCGCCCTGGAGAAGATCCGCCGCTGGGTCGGCCGGTGACGAGCCGCGACGTCCTGATCATCGTCGCCGTCAGCCAGAGCGTCACGCTCGCCGGTCTGCTGGTCGCCATCGCCGTCAACCGCTGGATCCGCCAACGGCGGCGGGCGAGAGTCGTCCCACGCCGCGTGGTGCTCGATCAGGCGATGAACGGCTGGGCGCTGGGCGAGATCGGTCCGGATCTCGTGGCGCGCGCCCTCGAAGATCTCCCAACCGCCGACGCCGTGGAGGCCCTGGTCGGCTGGGCCGGACGGCTCCGCGGGGAACGCTGGCGGGCGCTGGCCGAAGCGCTCGACCAGCAGCCCTGGACGGCCCGGCTGCGGGCGGCCGTACGCGCCAGGCCCTGGTGGCGCCGGCTCCAAGCGGCGCGCTTTCTTTCGGTCGCGGCGACCCCGGCGGACGCCGAGCTCGTCGCGCGCCTCCTGGGGGACGCGCAGCCCGCCGTCCACATCGCCGCGGGCGCGGCACTGGAGCGTATCGCCACGCCACACCTCGTCCGCATCGTGATCGGGCGGATGCCCGAGATGGCCGCCCCAGTGCAGGCGCACTACGCCTCCGTGCTGCGAACCACCCATGGCATCGTGGTCCCGCTTCTCATCGAGCGCCTCGGCCAGGTCTACGATCCCGGGCTGCCGCGCATCGTGGAATTCGCCGGCCGGTTTGGTGACGCTGGCTTGCGCGAAGCGGTGACGGCGCTCGCCGGTCATGCCAATCAGGAGGTGCGGGTGCAGGTAGCCCGGGCCCTGGGCGACTTCCCACACGCGGCGTCGGTAGCCGCACTGCGGACGCTGACCACCGATTCGGCATGGGAAGTCCGCGCGCAGGCGGTGCGCGCCCTGGGCCGCATCGCCGACCAGGTCACGCTCCCCGACCTGGTGGCGCGGCTGGGGGATTCGGTGTGGTGGGTGCGACTGCGGGCGGCGCTCGCGCTCACCCGGCTCGGGGCCGGCGGACGCGATGCCCTCCTCACCGCCGAGGTCGGCGCCCAGCCCGACGCCCGCTTCGTGGCCCGCCTGATCCTCGGCCTCACACCGCAGGCGCTCACGGAGTTCGCGGCGTGAGCGAGATCGTGCGCGCGGTGGATGCGAGCGTCATCGTCTATTTCATCGTGCTGAACTCTTTCTATGCGCTGCTCCTGGTGCTGGCACTCCCGGAAATCTGGGGGCAGACGCGTCTCGCGGAGGACGAAAACCTGCTGCGCCTGCAGGAGAGCGGTGCCCCGCCGCCGATCTCGATCCTCGTGCCGGCTTACAACGAAGAGGCGACCATCGAGGCGAGCGTGACTGCGATCCTCACCCTCGATTACCGGCACTATGAGGTCATCGTGGTGAATGACGGATCGCGCGACGGTACGATGGACCGCCTGCACGAGGCGTTCGACCTGTACGAGGTCCCGCGCATCCACCCCGAGGTCCTGGCCTCCAAGCCGATCCGCGCCTTGTTCCGGTCGCGCACCCGACCGCGGCTGGTCGTCATCGACAAGGAAAACGGCGGCAAGGCCGATTCCCTGAACGCCGCGATCAACGCCAGCCGCTGGCCGCTCGTCATCGCCGTGGACGCGGACACCCTGATCGAGCCGGACGCCATGCTGCGCCTCACACGCCCGTTCCTCCTGGGCCTCAAGGTCGCCGCGGTGGGCGGCACGGTGCGCGTCGCCAACGGCTCGGTGATCCGCGACGGGCGCGTGCTCGAGCCGCGCGTCGCTCCCCGCTTCCTGCCGGGCGTGCAGGTCGTGGAGTACCTCCGGTCGTTTCTCTACGGGCGGCTCGGCTGGAACCGTCTGGGCGGCAACCTGATCATCTCCGGCGCCTTCGGGCTGTTCCGCAAGGAGTTCCTCCTGGAGATCGGCGGCTATCGCACCGACAGCATCGTCGAGGATTTCGACGTCGTGGTGCGGCTGCACCGCCATCTGCGGGACCGTCGCACGCCCTACGTGATCACGTTCGTCCCGGACCCCGTCGCCTGGACGGAGGTGCCGGAGTCGCTCGCGGTGCTGCGCCGCCAGCGCGAGCGCTGGCACCGCGGGCTCATCCTCACCATGTGGAAGTACCGCGGCATGCTGTTCCGGCCCCGCTACGGCCGCATCGGTCTCCTCGGCATGCCGTTCTTCACCTTCGGTGAGATGCTCGCCCCCCTGGTCGAGGTCATCGGATATGCCGTCACGGCGGTCGGGCTCTGGCTTGGCGTGCTCGACGTCCCGATCGCCGTGTTGTTTTTCCTCGTGGCCTTGAGCTACGGGATGATCCTCTCGATCTGGGGCATCGTCCTCGAGGAAGTGGGTTTTCGCCGCTACCGACGCTGGGGGGATCTGGGCCGCCTGCTGCTGTTCGCGGCGCTCGAAAACTTCGGGTATCGCCAGGTCACCGTGTGGTACCGCCTGCGGGCGTTCTGGTCGGCGATGCGCGATCGGAGCGGCTGGGGCCGCATGACCCGCACCGGCTTCGCGCCCGCCGGCGGCGGTACCGCGTCGTGACGCCGCTCCTCACGGCGACGCTCGCCTTTCAGGTGCTCACCTGCCCCCAACGCGCGGGCGCCGTCGCCGACAGCGCCTGGCAGGCCTACCGCGCGGACCGGATCGCGGTCGCGGCCGCCCGTTTCACCGTCGCCGATTCGCTCTGTCCCGGTCTCCCCGAGGTCCAGATCGGCCTCGGGTTCGTCGCGCTGCGCCAGGGGACCGTGGACGAGGCCGAACGGCGCTTCACTGCGGCGCTACGTGCGGACTCGGCGAACGCCGACGGGTGGTACGGATTGGGGCTGGTGCGGACCCGGCAGGAGCGGCGCGACGCCGCGATCGCGGCGTTTCGCCGCGCGCTCGCCATCGCGCCCGACTACCGCGACGCGCGGCAGCAGCTCACCCTGTTGGGCGACCTGGGGGGGCCCCTCGCTCCGGTGCGGCGCCCGCGCGCGGCCCGGATGCCCGCGCGCACGCACGGCGACCAATTCGAGATCCTGCAGGGCGGCGCGTGGCGGCCGTTCTACGTGAAGGGGATCAACCTCGGCGCCGCGCGGCCTGGAAAATTCCCGTCGGAATTTCCCACGGACGATTCCACCTACACCGCCTGGCTGGGGCTCATGGCCGCGGCGCACGCCAACGTGGTCCGGCTCTATACCGTCCTGCCGCCCGCGTTCTACCGCGCCGTGAAGCGGTGGAACGACGCGCACCCCGCTCAGGCGCTGTGGCTGGTGCACGGTGTCTGGGCCGAAGCGCCGCCCGACGACGATTACGACGACCGGGGCTGGAAAGCCGCATTCCGCGAAGAGATGCGTCGGGTGGTGGACCTGCTCCATGGCCACGCCCTGATCCCGCCACATCCGGGCCACGCGTTCGGCCGCTACACCGTGGACGTGTCCGATCACGTGCTGGCATACATCATCGGACGGGAGTGGGAGCCGTTCACCATCCACCATTACAACACGATGCGGTCGGACCGGACGTCGTATCGCGGTACGTTCCTCACACTTGCCGGCGGCACCCCGGCCGACGTCTGGATGGCCGAGCAGTGCGACTATCTCATGCAGTACGAGTGGGACACCTGGCACGCCCAGCGCCCCATCGCCTACACGAACTGGCCGACTCTCGACCCGTTGCACCACCCCACCGAGCCGACGATCGACGAAGAGAGCGCAATGCGCGAGCGGCTCGGCCTGCAGCCGCTCCGGGGCGTACGCGAGTACAACAACGACGACCAGTCGCTCGACGCCATGCTGGTGCACACCACCCGCGTGAATCAGGCCGGGTACTTCGCGTCGTACCACGCGTATCCCTACTATCCGGACTTCATGGATTACGACTCGACGTACGGCACGGCGCGTTCCGCCGACGGCCTGTCGCACTACTACGGCTACCTGCTCGACCTGAAGCAGCACCACGCAGGCCGGCCGCTGCTCATCGCCGAGTACGGCGTCCCCTCCTCGCGCGGCCTCGCACACCTCCAGCCGGAAGGGATGCACCACGGGGGACACGATGAAGCGCACATGGCGGCGGTCGACGTGCGGCTCACGCGGGAGATCCGCGAGGCCGGCCTGGCCGGGGGCATCCTGTTCGCCTGGATCGACGAGTGGTTCAAACACAACTGGGTGGTGATCGATCTCGAGGCGCCGCTCGAGCGCACGCGACTCTGGCACAACGCGATGGACGCCGAGCAGAATTACGGGTTGTTGGGACAATACGCCGGTGTGGACCCGCCTGTGCCGGGGGGCGACCCCGCCCGCTGGCGCGCGCTGCGGGCGCTCGAAGGCGCCGACTCGCTGCGGCTGCGCGTCGGGTCGGACGAGAGCTACCTCTACCTCGCGCTGCAGATGTCCGGCGGGGCGCGCGCCCTCGACTCGGTCCGTACCCTCATCGGCATCGACACGTACCGCAGCACCCGGGGCGAGTTCCGGCTGCCGGGCGTGCCCGGCATTGGCACCGGGATCGAGTTCTACCTCGACGTCTCCGATACCACCGCGGGCCGGCTGTTCGTGGCGCGGAGCTACAGCCCCTACATCGTGCCGCGCCCGGGGATGGGGCCAACCGGCCTCGATCCGTTTTACAACTTCCAGTGCCTGGCGGACGAGCAGAGCGACGCTGCCGAGTTCGACTCGTTGTTCGTCACCACCAATCGGTTCCGCGTGACGCGCACCGGCCGGCCGATTCCCGCCCGCGGCGTTGACCGCGGCCGCCTGCGCTTCGGGCGGGCGGCGGAGTCCTCGCTGGCCGACTGGTTCGTGGACCGGGCGGCGGGCCTGGTGGAGGTCCGTCTTCCCTGGGGGCTCCTCAACGTGACCGATCCATCGTCGCGCACGGTGCTCACCGCCGTACGCGAAGGCGGTGTGATCGAGACCGATACGACCGACGGATTCCGCTTCGTCGTCGCCCGGCTGGCGCGCGGCAGCAACGACGTCGTCGCGTTCCTGCCGGCGGCGGCTACCTACGCCTGGCGCCGCTGGGAGGAGCCGACCTGGCACGAGCGATTGAAGCCGGCGTACTTCGCCATGCGCGACCTGTGGGGCTCCTGGTGAACCGACTCCTCGCCGCCCTGGCCGCCGTCGTCGCACTCGCCGGCCCGGCAGCCGCTCAGCTGCCCGAGGCCGAGGACGCGTTCGCCCGCGGGGACTACCGCAATGCCCGGAAGCTTTACGACTCGGTGCTGTCGCTCGACTCCCTGAATCCGCGTGCGCTCTATCGGCGCGCCGTGCTGGACAGCTGGGACGGCAAGCTGGAACGCTCGCTGGCACGCTTCGTCACGTTGCGGCGGGTCGAGCCCACCGACCTGGACATCATGGTGGCGCACGCGAAGGTGCTCTCGTGGGCCGGCCGCACGCGCTGGTCGGAGGCGCTGTACGACTCGGTCCTGGCAACGGCACCCGATCGAGTCGATGCGCTGGCCGGCCGGGCGCGTGCGGTGGCGTGGGACGGGAACCTCGAGCGAGCCGAACGGTTGTGGCGCGAGGCCCTGGAGCGCCACCCGGATGAAGCCGAGATCCTGGTCGGGCTCGCGCAGACGCTCTATTGGGAGGGTGAGCCCGCACTGGCCGAAGGGTACGCGGCGCGGGCGCGCCAGCTCGCCCCGACCGACAAGACGGCCCGGGATCTGTTCGATCAGGTGCGCTCCGAGCGACGGCCGGTCGTCTCGGTGTCGATGGACGGGGCCAATGACATCGAGCACAACAGCTTCGTGCTCCTGACCGGAGCGTTCAGCGCGTCGCCCCGGCCGGACCTGCGCGGCACGCTGCAGGCCACCTGGCGGCAGAATGACGACACCGTCCATACCGACCGGAGCAGCGGTCTGGATGGCTGGCTCGTCAAGTCATTCCGCAGCAGTGCGTCGTTGCGCGGGGGGCTGGGCGTTCGCCTGCTCGACCCGGTGAGCGGCCCGACACACAGCCACCTGACCGCGCAGCTGGGCGGTACGATCCGGCCCGGCAAGCGCGCCGCGGTGACGATCGGCTACAGCCGCTATCCGTTCGATGAGACGACGGTGCTGGTGGACAGCGGATTCGTCTGGGACGAGCTCGACGTGGACGCGGAGCTGTCGCCCCGTCCCAACCTCGATCTTTCCGCGATCGCCAACGGCGCCTGGCTGTCCGAGGGAAACCGCCGCCTGCTCGGCGCCGTGGCCGCGATGGTAGGAGTGGCGAAGGGGCTTCACGTCGGGGCGTACGTCCGCGTGATGGGCTATCGCCTCCCCAACCGCGGATTCGGATATTTCTCGCCGGATCGCTTCACGCTCGGCGAAGCGCGCGCCGCCTACGTCTGGCGGCGACACGGCTGGTGGCTGCGGGCCAACGGTGGAGTGGGCGCGCAGCAGGTCGGCATCGGAAGCCCCACCCAGGGCGAGTGGCACGGCGATGTCACGTTGGCCCGCAACTGGCGCGCGCTGGACGAGCTGGCGCTCGTGGGGACCTATACCAACAGCGCCGCGGCCCGGACCGCGAGCGCGTCGACGGCAACCTACCGGTATTGGTCAGTAGGGCTGCGGTACCGCCGAGGCTGGTGAGCGCCCGGCCGCCTTGGCCGCGTCCCGCAGCACGCGCAGCGCGTTCAGCCCCACGACCTTCTTGATATCGTCGGCTTTCCAGCCGCGCCGCAGCAGCTCCGCGACGAGGTCGGGGAACTTCGACGTGTTCTCCAGCCCGTCGGGCACGCTCGTGATGCCGTCGAAATCCGAGCCCAGGCCCACGTGGTCCACGCCGGCCACATCCCGGATGTGCTCGATATGGTCCGCGACCTGCTGCAGCGTGGCGTGCGGCGCCCGCTTGGCCCAGACCTTGGTCGAGTCATTGATGACCGTCGAATCGGCGCCACCCGCACGGAGCGCGGCGGCCCGCGTCTGCATGCTGTCCTCGTACACGCGGACGGCTTCGGAGACGAATCCCGGGTTGAAGTTCACCATCACGAGGCCGCCGTTGGCGGGCACGAGCTTCAGGATCGAGTCGGGCACGTTGCGCACGTGATTCGAGATGGAGCGGGCGGAGGAGTGGGAGAAGATCACCGGAGCGGTCGAAATCCGCAGGACGTCCATCATGGTGCCGTCGGACACGTGGGAGATGTCGACCAGCATACCGAGCCGGTTCATCTCCTGCACCACCTGCTCGCCGAACGCCGTGAGCCCGCCGTGCTTCGCCGAATCGGTGGCCGCATCGGCCCAGTCGGTCGTCTCCCAATGGGTGAGTGTCATGTAGCGCACGCCCAGGGCGTAGAACATCCGCAGCGCACCGAGCGAGCTCTCGATCGCATGCCCGCCTTCGACGCCGATGAGGCAGGAGATCTTGCCGAGGCGGAAATTCCGCTGCACGTCCTCCGCCGTATACGCCATCGCCAGGTCGCGCGGATACTTCCGGCACAGCCGGCGCACCAGGTCGATCTGCTCGAGCGCGTACACGGCGGGGTGCTCGCCGCTGTGCATCGTAGTGGTAGGCACATACGCCGCCCAGAACTGGGCGCCGACCGCGCCCTCGCGCAATTTGGGAATATCGGTCATCAACCCGAGCTGCGTGGCCGAGAAGTCCACCGAATCCACGCCGCCACGGCCGCGGATCGCATCCGGAATGTCGTTGTGCCCGTCCACGAGCGGCACCGTCTTCAGAATCCGGAGCGCCTCCGCCCGGTAATCGCGCGCCGCGACGGCGCCGCCCGCCTGAGCCTGCAGGTGGAGCGTCAGCACGGCGGGGAGTGCGAGCACGGCGAGACAGAGACGGACAGCCATGGCGGATCCTGTGGAGGTCGCCCGGAAGCTGGCGCTGCGTCACCCCGATGGCAAGGTTAGTTTGGTCGTCATGCCGGACACGCGCGCCCAGATCGGCTTCGAGCTCAACGGCGAGCCGTGCGCGGCCGCGTTCGCGCCCCACAAGACGCTGCTCGAAGTACTGCGCGAAGACCTGGGGCTCACCGGCACCAAGCACGGCTGTGAGCTGGGCGAATGCGGCACCTGCACCGTGCTGCTGGACGGCCGGCCGGTGCTGTCCTGCCTGGTCCTCGGCCTCGCGTGCGAGGGACGCCGCGTCACCACGATCGAAGGCATGGCCCGGGGCGCCGAGCTGCACCCGCTCCAGACGGCGTTCGCCGATCTCGGCGCCGCGCAATGCGGCTACTGCACCCCCGCGTTTCTGCTCGCCGCCCAGGCCCTGCTCGAGCAGAATCCCAAGCCCTCCCGGGACGACATCAAGCAGGCGCTCGCCGGCAACCTGTGCCGCTGCACCGGCTACATCAAGATCTACGAAGCGGTCGAGCTGGCCGGCGCCCGGATGCGCGGCGAGACTGTTGAGCCAACACCCGAGTCCCTGTATGGCCGGCGGTAAGAAAAGGGCGGTCGGGCGATCAGGCGGTCCGCCGGACGGGCGGACGGGCGGACGGGCGGGCGGCTCGGAGCGCGAGTCTGGCTCCACGACCGCCCGACCGCCTGACCGCCCGACCGCCCTGCGTGTGGTCGGCCGAGCCCACCGCAAGGTCGACGCCGTCGCGAAGGTCACCGGCGCGACCAAGTTCGCCGACGACCTCGCGTTGCCTCGGATGCTCTACTGCAAGCTGCTGCGCAGCCCGCATCCCCACGCCCGCATCGTCGCCATCGATATCGCCAAAGCCCTGCGGCTCGAGGGCGTAAAGGCCGTCCTCACTGGCAAAGACTTCCCGATTCCGTTCGGCATTCTCCCGGTCAGCCAGGACGAGCATGCCCTGTGCGGGGACCGGGTGCGCTTCATCGGCGATCCGGTGGCGGCGGTCGCCGCGACGTCGGAAGAGACCGCGACGGCGGCGCTCGACCTGATCGACGTCCAATACGAGCTGCTGCGCGAGATCGGCTCACCGCAGGACGCGATCGCGCACCCGGAGCCCCGGATCCACGACTACGGCGACACGGGCAACCTCCACAAGCTCATCAACCTCGAATTCGGCGACGTGGAGGAGGGGTTCGCGCAGGCGGATGTGGTTCGCGAGGACCTGTTCTTCTTCGAGGGCAATACACACCTCCCAATGGAGCAGCACGCCGCGCTGGCCGACTGGTCGGCCGACGGCAAGGTGACGCTGTGGAGCTCGACCCAGACCCCGCATTACGTGCACCGCGCGCTCGCCAAGGTGCTCGAGCTGCCGGCGGCGCGCATCCGGGTCATCGCCACCCCCAACGGCGGCGGGTTCGGCGGGAAGAGCGACCCGTTCAGCCACGAGATCGTGGTCGCCAAACTCGCGATGCTCACCGGGCGGCCCGTGAAGTGCACGCTGACGCGCGAAGAAGTGTTCTACTGTCACCGTGGCCGCCACCCCACCCTGATGTGGGTGAAGACGGGGGTCACGAAAGACGGCGCGATCACCGGGATGCATTTCCGCACGCTGCTCGATGGCGGCGGCTACGGCTCGTATGGCGTGGCGAGCACCTACTACACGGGCGCGCTGCAGACCGTCACGTATCAGGTGCCCCGCTACAAGTTCCAGGGAGCGCGCGCGTTCACGAACAAGCCGCCGTGCGGTCCCAAGCGGGGGCATGGGACGCCACAGCCGCGGTTCGCCCTCGAGGTGCAGCTCGACAAGCTGGCGGAGCAGCTCGGCATGGACCCGGCCGAGCTGCGCCTGCAGCACCTGCAGCCCCCCGATTCGCTCACCGCGAACTATCTGCGGGTGGGCTCCATGGGTCTGGGTGAGTGCATCCGCAAGGTGACGGCGGGGGCTGGCTGGAAGGAGAAATTCAGGAAGCTCCCGTCCGGCAAGGGCATCGGGCTCGCCTGCTCTTCCTATCTCAGCGGCGCCGGGCTGCCGATCTACTGGAATCACATGCCGCATTCGGGCGTCCAGCTCAAGTGCGACCGCTCAGGCGGCGTGACCATCTTCTGCGGCTCGACGGACATCGGCCAGGGCTCGGACTCGATCCTCGCGTACATCGTGGCCGAGGTGCTGGGGGTCGATCCGTTCGACATGCGCATCGTCACGGCCGACACCGATCTGACCCCGGTTGATCTGGGGAGCTATTCGTCGCGCGTCACCCTGATGAGCGGCAACGCCGCGCTGCAAGCGGCCGAGCGGGCGCGGGAGATCATCACGCCGCACGTGGCGAAGAAGCTGGCGGTACCGGGCGACCGCATCGTGTTCGCCGACGGGCGCGT
>JBGPHP010000031.1:0-20203 GCA_041484445.1 Gemmatimonadota bacterium | reverse complement strand
TGTCGACCCTGGCGCGATTCCGGGATCTTCTCACCCAGCTCATCCTGCGGGATCTCAAATCCCGTTACAAGCAGACCTTCTTCGGGGCGTTGTGGGTGTTCGGCCGACCCCTGGTGGAGTTGGGTGTGTACGTGCTGGTGTTCGGCGCGTTCCTTCGTGCACCCTCCGACGGGGTGCCGTATCCGCTCTTTGCCTTTTCCGGCGTGGTGCTCTGGAGCTTCGTCTCCGGCGCCATCTCCCGGGGAGCGCGGGCGGTGCAAAGTGAAGCGGGGCTGGTGGCGCACGCGCCGTTCCCGAAAGCGACACTGCCGCTTGCCGCCATCGTCGGCGCGCTGATCGACTCCGCGCTCGCCGCCGTCATGATGGGCCTCCTCATGATCGTCCAGCATGTGGCCCCATCGCCGCAGGCGTGGCTGCTGCTCCCGGTCCTGCTGATCCTGACGATGATGGTGACGGGCATCTCCCTGATCGGCTCGGCGCTCAACGTGTTTTACCGCGACGTCGGGCACCTGGTGGACGTGGGCATGCGCGTCTGGCTGCTCCTCACGCCCGTCGCCTACGCGGCCTCCGTCGTGCCGCCACGGTTCAAGCCGCTCTATGACCTCAACCCACTGGTGTCGGTGTTCCATTTCTCGCGCGCGGCCCTGCTCGGCAGCGGCGATCTCGACGCACTGGCGCTCTGGTATCCCGTCACCGTTGGGGTGGTCCTGCTCGCGATCGGGATCTGGGTGTTCCGCGTGACCGAGCCGTATTTCGCCGAAACCGTGTAGCCCATGGCCATCACCGTCTCGGGCGTGTGGAAGCGGTACCGGCTCCGCAGCCAGACGCTCAAGGAGCTCCTGACCGATCTTCTCCCGCGGCGCCGGTCCGCGCCGCCGCCCCGCCCGAAGTCGATGTGGGCCCTGGAGGATGTGTCGTTCGAGGTCAAGCCGAGCTCGACCTTCGCGCTGGTCGGCGCGAACGGGTCGGGCAAATCCACCATGCTCAAGCTGATCGCCGGCATGATGAAGCCGACCCGGGGATCGATCCGCGTCACCGGACGACTCTCCCTGCTGAGCTTTCTCGGTGGGTCGTTCCACGGAGATCTGACCGGCCGGGAGAACGTATTCCTGGAGGGGGCGCTGCTGGGCCTGTCCCGGCGCGAGCTGCGGGCCAAGCTCGACGCGATCTTCGCCTTCGCCGAGCTGGAGCGATTTATCGACGTCCCGGTGAAGTTCTATTCCTCGGGCATGGCGCTCCGGCTCGGGTTCGCGATCGCGGCGCATCTCGAGCCCGAGGTGCTGCTCATCGACGAAGCGTTCGCGGTGGGCGACACGGCGTTCCGCGACCGCTGCCTGGGGCGCATGCTGGCGTTCAAGGCCGCCGGGACGACCATGGTGCTCGTTTCACACGAGCGGTACCTCGTCGAGCAACTCTGTGACACGGCGCTGTTGCTGGACCACGGTCGGGTGGTTGCGGCCGGGCGGCCGGAAGAGGCGTTCGCCGCCTACGAGCGGGTCATCGAAGCCGAGGAAGGGAGCGACCCGGACGAGCGCGAGGGACAGCCAACCCGTTCTCCACTCGACATCGAGTCGGTCGAGGTACTGGGCGGCGAAGGAAGCACCGAGCCGCTGTTCCAGCCGGATGCGGGCCTGACGTTCCGCATTCACCTGCGAGCCCGCCAGGACATCACCGGCGCTTCCGTCGGGGTCCAGATCGCCCGTGAATGGCATGTGCTGCACGGCACGCGGTGCAATCGTCAGGGCATCGAGATCTCCGCCAAGACCGGCGAGCGGGTGACGCTCGAGCTCGAATACCGGCCCCTGACACTGGCGCGAGGGTCCTACGCGATGCACGTGCTGATCTACGAGCACCGCCTCGCCGTGGAACCGATCGTCGTCTGGAAACGAGCCGCCCGATTCAGGGTTACGCTGCCGGAGAAGGAAGGCGTGGGGCTGATCCGGATCGCGCACACCTGGCGTCTCGACGGCCGCCGCACCTGATCAGGACGCCTGCCGCGCCTGCTCGCTCGTCCACCAAGCCAACATCTTACGCCACCGCGCCGGCACCGGCACCCGTCGGAGCACGGCGAGCCGCAGCTCGAGCTCGCGACCCAGGTCGTAGGGGACAACTCGCCCTTCGAGCTCGGGCGGCACGGAGACTCCGGCCAGCCCTGCGGCGGCTCCGAGCCACGCGGCGGCCGCCCGCCCGTCCTGAATCTCTTTCGCGTCCAACCGGCGCGCGATCTCGCCCCAGTCCACTGTCGCCCCGCTCGCCCAAATCGCTGCGGCATCGAGTAACAGCACCAGGAGAAACGCGATGTCGGGGTGCCGCAGGCCGTGCGCGGTACCGCTCCAGAACAGCTCAGTCGCAGCGGGCACGCGGTAGCGGAGCCCGCCCCGCTCCACCTCGAACCCCTGCTCGTAGTGCCGTCGCCACGATTCCGCGGGCGAGATCGAGCGCGCATGGGTCGTGTGAATCTCGACTCCCACGTGCCGCTCGTTCCATAGCGCCGGCAGGTGATGGTGTTCGGGTCGCGGCGGCCCCGACGGCGTGGTGCGCTCGTAGCCCATCTGGCGCAGTTCGTACCACACCTCACGGGCGCGACCGGCGGGGACCAGGACGTCGACATCGTTGGTGACCCGGGCGTCGGCCATGGGGTAGCGGTCCACCGTGAGCCGACGAGCCACTCCCTTCATGAAGACGGCGGGCACATCGAGACGCCGGAACACCCGCGCTAGCGCCTCCGCTTCGGATTCGATCAGCATGTTGCGCGCGGTCTCTTCCCGCGCTTTTCCCGACAGCCAATCGGCGAGGCCGGTGTCGATCCGATCCAGCGCGCCGATCTGACGCAGCCGGCGGTAGGACCAGCTGGCGCACCCCTCGAACGCGATAAGCTCCGGGAGACCCCGCACGTCGGCCTCCGCCCAGGCCGCGGCCAGGCGCTCCGGCGGGGGCGCGCCCTGAAACCGAAGCGTATCGAGCAGCAGTCGGGCGGCGGTCACGCCTGCGCCGCCGCCGGATGCGTCTCGGGAAAGCGGGCGATGACCGTGTGCCGGCGGGCATGCTCCGGACGCGACTCCAGGTAGGGTTCTCCACCGCGGACCAGCCAAGCGTGCGCACCGAGGGGCGTTGGCCCGGTCTTGTGCACGCCGATCCACAACTCGACGGGGCGCCCCGCCCGCCGCAGCACATGGTACAGCACGGCCGCGCGCTTCAAGCAGGTGCGATGCCACGGACCAGGCAGGTTCCGGAGCAGGCGGTCCACCCACCGTGCCAGCATCGCGTCGTCCAGCCCGTCATCCGGACGGCCGGCATCTGGTCCGGCAAGCCAGGCGGCCAAGCGCGAGAACGAGATGAAATACAAGAGCGGCGGCACGATCATCACCGCCGCCGTCGCCCGCAGACGCCAGCCCAACGGGAGCCGTCCGCTCACCCACCCGCCTCCGGCACCAGGAGGTCGGCGGTGCGGCAGGTCTCGAGGAACTGGCGCACGCTCGCTTCGGCCTGCTCGGGCGTCACCTCGTAGCGCTCCAGGAGCACGTCGACGAGCTCCGGCAACGTGCGGGGAGCCTCCAACGCCTGGAGCAGCGCCAGACCGCTCTCGCTGACCGAGAAATAGCGGCGCGAGCCGAGGTGGAGGACGACGCCGTCCCCCTCTACATCGGCCAGGCGGAGATCCGGATGACGCACGTAGCGTTCGCTCATGTCACCAACTCGATCAGGCGGTTCGGTCGCGCGAAGAGATCGCGACCCAGCGTGACGCGAAAGCACCGCGCCTGCCCGGTGAGCCGCGTCAACACATCCAGATGATCCTGGGCCAGATCCGGCTCCAGCATCACCCACGCCGACCAGCGCACCAACTCGGTGAGCGCGACCTTCCGCGCCATCGGCTCGGCCGTCGTCCGGGCCTTTCCGACGGTGGGGAAAATAACGATGTCGGGCGAAACGAGGGGGGTCCAGACTCCCCCCAAGTCCTCGGGCCAGAAGCCCACCTTCCCGCGGTTTGGCAGCACGACGCCTCCCGCCCGAGCGAGGAGGCGTCGGCCGCCATCCCGCAGCGCAATCGGGGCATGGCACGTGTGCACGACAATCCGATCCCGATCGCGCTCGAGAAAAGCGGCATCGTCGGTACCGACCTGCCATCCCGACGCCGCCAGGAGAGCCGCGGTCGTGGACTTCCCTACGTGCGCGTTGCCAGCCACCAACCAGCCCTGCCCCGACGGGTCTATGGCGGTCGCCGCGTGGAGGTGATACCAACCGGCGCGGCGCAACAACACGATCACCACAGCTATGAGGAAGGTGCGCGTACACCGTTCCAGGTGCTGCACCGCATCCGGCGAGAGTTGCACCGTCGCCACCGAGGCCGCGGCAGGGACGTCGGCCACTGCCGGGGCGTAGTCCCAGGTCAGACGGATCCCCCGGCCATCGGGCCCGGGGCCGAACCGCACGTCCGGCTGCTCGAACACCGCTTCCGGGAGCGGCTCGAGCGCGCCCTCCGTCACGGTGACGTCCAGGGCAAGTCCGGCCGGGGCGGCGAGGCGCAGGCCGTCGAGCCACGCCTCGAGCGCCGTGCGCAGCGCGGGATCGGCGCACTGCACGGCGATACCGGTGGTGATCATGTCACAAAAGAGGGGGCCTGAACGCGACACGCGCCAGGTCGCCGGTTGCGACCTGGCGCGTACGCCAACGAAGCCGCGGATCAGCTCTGACGGCCGCCGTGTCCCCGACGCGTGTTGACGCCGAAGTTCTTCTTGCCCCTGCGCTGAGTGTGACCGCGCGTCGGGCCACAGCCAGAGATCAGGGTGATGCCGGCGAGCGACGCCTCTTCCTTGAGCTGGGGCGCCACAAACGGTTTGCGAGCGTGCTGGTTCACTTAGGCCTCCCGGTGCCTGTGTGGTTGTTGGGGCTTCCGTCCCCCGTCCACCACTATCGCAATCAGTGTGCCATGGAGAATGGCCTCGGAAGGACTACGGGACCGAAACGACAACGCGCCAGGTTGTCCGAGGACAACTCTGGCGCGTCGACCAACGAGAACTCCGCGCCGATCAGGTGCCGTGGCCACCGCGACGGCTCAGGCCGCCACGCCGGAAGTTCCGCGCGCTGGTGCCCTTGCGGCAATTGCGCGTCGGACTGCCGCCCGAGATCAGCGTCACACCAGCCAGCGACGCCTCTTCTCTGAGCCGCGGAGCAACGAAGGGCTTGCGAGTGCTTTTCATCTGGTGAATCCTCCCGGTACCTGGAGTAGAGATGAGTGGACGTCCCGCTCGCTCGCCCTGAATTGCAAGTTCCGCACCCCAATTATCGCTCGCTGATCGGTTATCTAAGATATTACATAGCAATGATATACGATGCCTACTGTGGTCGGTCCACGATCGGGAAAGATGGCCCACCCGCCACAGGCGCGGGAGGACTTGTAGCAGCCAAACCACGCTCTCGTGAGGGGCGCGGCCGGCCGGCTAGCGCGGCAGGGTCCACCACCCCGCCGCCAACCCCAGCACCTGGGCCACGACGGCAACCGGGAGCGGGAGACGCCGAGCGCTCGCATGCTCGGCTTCGATGACGAGGAAGACCACGAGCAGCACGACAAAGAACGGCCACTGGGCGTGGAGTCCGAAGAAGTGGAGGATGCCGTCTCCAGTCCAGGCCGCGGCAAAGCCGCCGCCGATGGATCCCAGCAGCATCCCCGCCTGCTTCGCCCCGCGCACCGGGATGGCTCCGACGGGAAGGAAGACCGCCAGCCCGATCAGTGCCGCAAGCACGGCGCAGGCGAATCCCACCACGTAGCCGATGATGCTCTTCATGCGTGACCCCATGCCCGGGGCAGGACTCGAACCTGCATGGGGATCGCTCCCCAAGGGATTTTAAGTCCCTTGCGTCTACCAATTTCGCCACCCGGGCGCACCGCTATTTTAACTCCACCCGCTCACGCCGTGCTCCCGCACCGGCACGCACGGCGGTCACTCCCGGCTCGCGACCGTAGGCCCGCTTGAACACCCGACTCACCGCCCCGATGATCGCCGACTCCCGCACGGCAGCATCGCGTTGCCCGGCAGCCACGAGGACGATGACACAGCCGCCCCATCCGGCACCGGTGAGCCGCGCCCCCCATGCCCCGGCGCGGCGCGCGACGCGAACCACCAGATCGAGCTCCGGCGCGCTACACTCGTAGCGCCGACGACAGGACTCGTGCGAGGCATCCAGCTCCAGGCCGAAGCGGCGGATGCGACCACGCGCCAACAGCTCCGCTCCGGAACGCGTGCGCGCGGTCTCGGTCACCACGTGGGTTGCCCGGGAGCGGAGCGGCTCGTCCAGCAGACGCCGGAGTGCCGCCACCCGTCGCACGGGCCAGTCCGCCAGATGTGTCAGGCCCGGTTCGGTGCGTTGCAGAATCTGCAGCGCCGCTTCGCACTCGGCCCGCCTGGTGTTGAACGCGCCCTTGGACAGATCATGACGCACGCCGGTATCGAACAAGAGGAAGCGCGCTCGCACCGGGATCGCACGCGTGCGTCCGGTGGCGCATTCGATCAAGAGAGCGTGGCCGGCGCGGCCGCGGGCCGCGATGGTCTGGTCCATGATGCCGCACCGGACCCCGACCTGCTCCGCCTCGGCCCGATGCGCGACGTTCACCAGATCCTGGATCGACACGTCGGCGCCGGCCAGGTCGGCGAAGGCCCGCGCCACCGAGACGGTGAGGGCCGCCGACGAGGATAAGCCCCCGCCGACGGGGACGTCACTCGCCACGGCCAGACGGACACCGCGCGGGGCATTGCCGTGCACGGCCAGCTCGCGCTGTACGCCGACCACGTAGCCCGCCCATCCCTCCGGCATAGCGCCATCCCACCGGATGCGCTGCACGAGTCCATCGCGCAACGACACGACATCGAGCCACCCGGGCTCGCCGGGCCCCACCGCCGCGGTGGTACGCGCAGCGATCGCCATCGGCAAGACCGGCCCGCCGTTGTAGTCGGTGTGCTCTCCCAGCAGGTTCACGCGACCCGGAGCGCTCGCGGCATGCGTGGGAGAGTCCCCGAACGCCGCTCGGAATAGAGCTATCGCTTGCGCTCGCATGGGTTTGACAAGGTTCCGGACGAATGGTACCGTAAGCCAGCCAGTTGCACCATCTCCTGTCCCGATTCTCGGAGATCCTCCGTATGCGTTTCGCCCCGTATGCACTGTTGCTCTCAATCGCCGTCCCGGCCGCGCTCACTGCCCAGGGGTTCGCGGTCAACGAGCTCGGCACGTGCAGCATGGGCCGCGGCGGTGTCGCCGGCGCGAGCCCGTGCGCCGACGGGTCCGCCATTTGGTACAACCCCGCCGGACTCGCCGGCCTCGCCGGCACGCATTTCAGCGTCGGCGGGACGCTGATCACACCGCATGGCGGCTTCACCGACGACTTCTTCGGGGTGAAGACCGACATGCTGCACCAGTCGTTCGTAGTGCCGAACGTCTACCTCACGCACCAGTTCAGCAACAGACTGGGCGCCGGCGTCGGCTTCTTCGCGCCGTACGGGTTGGGCACGAAATGGCCGACGGATTTCAACGGCCGCTTCGACGCCTACAACACCCAGCTGCGATCCTTCTACATCCAACCCACCGTGGGCTATCAGGTCACGAGCTGGCTGAGCCTCGGCCTGGGCGTCGCCTACATCCACAGCACGGTGGAGCTGCATCAGCGCGCCGACCTGTCCCAACAGGCGCTCCCGGGTTTCTTCGGCCTCCCCCCGGGCGTCACGTTCGCCACGATCGGCGTACCGACCAACACCGATTTCGCCGATGCCACATTGAACGCGAGTGGCAACGGCATCGCGTTCAACGGCGGGATCAAGATCAAGGTGAGCGACCGCCTCACCATCGGCGGCCACTTCATCACGCGCAAGGCGATCAAATACAAGGGCGACGCGACGTTTACCCAGGTGCCGACCGGACTCGTCCTGGCCCCTGCCCCTCCGTTGATCCCGACTCCCGTGCCGCTCGATCTCGTGCTCGCGGCGCAGTTTCTGCCCGACAGCGCGCTGAGCGCCGGGTCGGCCACCACCGCGATCACCATGCCGGACCAAGGCATCATCGGCTTCGCGTACAAAGCGACCGAGCGCTGGACGTTCATGGCGGACTACCAGCAGATCGTGTGGGGCTGGTTCAACAGCCTTACGATCGATTTCGCGAATGCGAAGACTCCCGACCGGACCCAGTACGAGGGTTTCAAGGACAGCCACGCAATCCGGTTGGGCGTGGAGTTCCAACAGAGCGCCAAGACCACCATCCGCGCGGGATACCTGCACCACTCCGCGGGCGCGCCGGTCCAGACCGTGACGCCGTTGCTGCCCGAAGGCGCGCGCAACGAGTTCACGGTCGGCCTCGGTGCCCAGCTCTCCAGCGGGCTCCACTTCGACGCGGCCTACCAGTTCATCCAGCAGCAGGATCGACGCGGGCGGGCGGGGACCACTTTCAATAACGGCTTGTACACGTTCGGGGCGCACCTCTTCGGTGCCGGCCTGTCCTACACGTTCTGAGCGAGAGGCACTGACCGATATGCGTCGGACTACCAAACTGATCGGGGCGGCGGCTCTGGGACTCCTCGTCGGAGTCGGCGCGTGCCACAACGACAAATTGCTGCGACCCGCGGCGCTCACGCCCGTGGATCCCCTGTTCGATCGCTACGTCTCCATGGGCAACTCGATCACGGCGGGGTTCCAATCCGGCGGGATCAACGACAGCACGCAGGTGCAGTCGTATGCCAACCTGCTCGGCAAACAGATGCAGACGCCGTTCTTCATGCCGCTGTTGAGCCGTCCCGGCTGTCCGCCGCCGATCGACTCGGTGTTTCGGGCAGCCGGACCCCACCGCGTCGGCGGCGGCACGGCGGCGACCTGCGCGCTGCGGCGGTCGCAGTCGATTCCGCCGCCCTGGATCAGTGACGTCGCGGTTCCCGGCGCCGAGGTGATGGACGGCACCAACAACCTCGATACCGCGTCGAATCCCAACACGCTGACCACGCTGATCCTGGGAGGGCTGACGCAAAGCCAGATGATGCAGCGCGCCAACCCGACCTTCGTCACCGTCTGGCTCGGCAACAACGACGTGCTCGGCGCCGCCACCAACGCGGCGAACGCGGGTGACTCGACCAAGATCACCGACAGCACGCTGTTCGCCAACCGGTACAAGGCGGTGCTCGATTCGATCGACGCGACCCCGGCCAGCGGCAAGGGTGTGTTGCTCGGCGTGGCGAACGTGACGCTCGTTCCGTTCTTCTCGCAGGGCCAGGTGTACTTCTCGATCAAGAACACGACCGCCAACTTCCCCGCGAACTTCGTCGTCGGCGCCAACTGCGCCCCCAGCTCCCTGGGGGGCAAGGGCGACTCCGTACTCGTGCCGTTCCAGTTCGGCCTGACACTCGTCGGAACCGCCGCGGCCGACCCGTTGAACACATACACCCTGTCCTGCACCGAGCCACAGACGGTGCAACCGGCCGAGCTGCTGCGACTGGTCCGTGCCGTGACCCAGTACAACGCCACGATCTCGGCACAGGCGACGGCGCGCGGGTACGCCTACGTCGATCCCAACGCGCTGTTCACCGCCCTGCCGCCCGGCTCGATTCCGCCCTTCCCCACGACAGTGGGGCCAAGTGCGGTGACGGCGCCATTCGGGGCGTTCTTCAGCCGGGACGGCGTCCACCCTTCAGCGGCGTCGCACAAGCTCCTCGCCAACGCGCTCATCCAGGCGATCAACGCGAAATACGGCACCACCGTCGCGCCGATCCCCTGACGCGAACCACGTGGCGGCCCTGGGGTAACGAGGACGGCACCCGGCTCCTGCCGGGTGCCGTTCTGTAATGCGCGACCACACTCCGCTCCTCCTGCTCACCGCCGCTATGGCGATCTCCCGGCCGGCTGCGCTCCCCGCCCAGGCAGTGGAGCGCAGCGATACCCCCCGCCGCGGCGCGCTCCGCATCACCTTCGACCCCCGCATCATGACGTGGGAAGAGGAGTTCAGGACCACCGGCCGGCAGCCGCTCGGCGCCGCATACGCAAGCGACTCCATCACGCAATGGCGGCCCGCCGTGGTGCTCGCCGAAGAAAACGTCCGGGCGGCCACGGGCCTGGCGGGATACGTCGCGCGGCTGGGCGGTAGCCTGCTGGCCGTCCGCGCCGAGCGGCGCGTGATGCCCATCGGCTTCGAATACGGGATCACGCGACGCCTGTCGCTCGGTGTGACGGTGCCGATCGTACGCGTGTCGGTACGAGAACGGTTCCGCGCGAACCCGGACGGATCGAATCTCGGCGCACTCCCCGATACCGCTGTGTACGCCGCATTCTTCGGCGACCTGAGCACCGCTCTCACCCAGCTCAACGACAGCATCACCATGGGCGCGTACGGCTGCCCCGGCAGTCCCGCGTGCCTTCGGGCGCAGGCACTGTACGCGCAGGGGCAAACCCTCGCGTCCGCCCTCGCGAACGCTGTGCACGGCAACCCGGACACGGCCGCCCTGTTCCTGCCGACAACCGGATCAGAGGCGGGCCGCACCCTCCACACCATCGTGGCAGGCCTGGGACGCGCCCTGGCGGACACGTTCCACATCTCCGCGTTTTCCCGCGACTCCTTTCCGCTCCCCGCGGTCCCTGTGCCCGGGGACGCCGCGGCCGGCTTCCTCGATGCCCGTCTGAGCGCCCTCGGCCTCGCGCCGTTCGACAACACGCCCCGGCGTCTGCGGTTCTTCACGGGAGACGTGGAGGTCACCGCCAAGTACCGTGTCCTCACCCGGGACAGCTACGCCGCAGCCGCGGCCCTCGTCGTTCGCCTGCCCACGGGACATCAGGACTCCCCCAATGACCCGTTCGACCTGGCGACCGGCGATCATCAGACCGATATCGAGGGCCGGCTCACCGGGGAGCTGACACTGCTGCACCGGTTGTGGTTGAATCTCTCGGTCCGTGGCGCGCGTCAGCTGCCGGGACAGCGCGAGCGGCGCATCGGTCCGGCGGACCAGCCGTTCCTCCCGGCCACGGCGTTTGCCCGGTTGCGCTGGGATCCCGGTGACTACGTGGCGGTGGACGCCGCGCCGCTGTTCAAGTTTTCGCGACTATTCGCAGCCGGCATCACCTTCGGCTACTACACGCAGGGTCGGGATCGTTACGCGTTTCTCTCACCGCAGGACTCCACCGACGTGGCTGGACGCGTGGGCGGGGCGGTTTCCACGGCCGTGCTCGAGCCGGGAACGGGGATCCGGCAGGCACGGCTGGGCGTGGCCGCGACGTTTTCGGGCCCCCGGCTCGAGGGCGGTTTTTCGGTGGAGCGGACGATCAGCGGCGCGGGCGGCCCGGTGCCGGTCGCGACGGTGTTCCGGATCGTGATCCGGCAGACGTTCCTGCTGTTCTGAGCAGCTCCTCGGCGTGGCGCCGGGCGCTCGCCGAATCGTGGTCGCCCAACATCCGGGCGATCTCCCGGACTCGCTCCTCGCCCTCCACCTGGCGGACGTCGCTCGTCGCCACGCCGCCGCGATCCTGCTTGGCCACTGCCAGCTGCCGGTCCGCACGGGCGGCGATCTGCGGCAGGTGCGTGATCACGATGGCCTGACGCTCCTGCTCGGCGCCCTCCCGCACCACGTCCGCCAACGCCGCTCCTACCTGCCCCGCAATTTCGCCGCCGATACCCTGATCCACTTCATCGAATACCAGCGTGGGCACGGCATCATGACGGGCCAGCACAACCTTGAGCGCGAGCATGATTCGCGACAACTCTCCGCCCGACGCCACCCGGGCGAGGGGACGCGCCTCGAGTCCTTCGTTCAGCTGCACGAGGAACGACACCCCTTCCGCCCCGTCCCCCCTGGGTGTCGGAAAGACGGGAAGATCGACCACGAACCGGCCCGCGGGCATGCCGAGCGGCGGCAGACGATGGGTCAGCGCCTGCGCCAGCCGCTGACCGCCCTGCCATCGTTTGGCGGAGAGCGCACCGCAGGCACGGGCGAATTCCTGGGCAGCCGCGGCCCGCTGCTCGGCCAGCTCGCGAAGATCGAGATCCGCGGTGTCGAGCACATCGAGCTCGTGGGCCGCCGCGTCCCGCGTCGCGAGCACGTCGGGGATCGCGGGGCCGTACTTCTGCAGCAGCTTGAACAGCGCGTCGCGACGCCGCTCGATCTCCCCCAGGTGCTCGGGGTCGGCATCGATTCCCGCCGCGTACTCGCGCGCCGCCCCGGAGAGCTCTTCGACGTTGGCGAACGCCGCATCCAGCAGCTCTCGCCAGCGTCCGGTCGTCGGATCGAGCCGCTCGAGCCCACCCAGAAGCTTCGCCGCCCGGGCGAGGCCGCCAGCATCGAGCGCCTGCTCCAGCTCCCGGGACAGCCGTCCGAGCTCATCCGCATGCGCGAGGCGCCGAGCCTCCCCATCGAGGGTCACATCCTCCCCGACCTTCGGAGCGGCGCGCGAGATCTCGTCCACGACATGACGCAGGTAGTCGGCCTTGCGGCGCACTTCCTCCTGCTTCGCCCGCAGCTCCGCCTCGCGCTCCTCGAGTGCCCGGAGCCGCGTGTGCGCGTCGCGTACCGCCACCCGCTCCACGTCGGCCTCGGCGTAGGCGTCCAGCAAGTCGCGCTGCGTATCGGCGCGCAGCAACGATTGCGTGTCGTGCTGGCCGTGGAGGTCCACGAGCAACCCACCCACCTGGGCGAGCACACCGACGGTCGCAGGGCTGCCGTTGATCCACGCCCGCGAGCGGCCCTCTCCGCTGATCTCCCGCTTGAGGATCAGCCGACGATCCTCCAGCTCCACGCCCAGGGCGCCGAGGGAGGACGCGAGCCGCTCCAGAGTGGGGGCGGTCAGCTCGAAGGCGCCCTCGATGACCGTTTTACCGGCACCCGGACGCACGACGTCGGCCGAGGCCCGCTCGCCCAGTAGCAGGGCGAGCGCGTCTACGAGCATCGATTTCCCGGCGCCAGTCTCCCCCGTGAGAACGTTCAGTCCGGCCCCGAGGGGAAGCGTGACGTCCGCGATGACGGCCAGGTCGCGAACCCGGAGCTCGGTCAACATTCCCGCCGCTCGCGATCGGAGAGGTCGCCCCAGTTCAGCTTGCCGCGCATCCGCGCGAAGAAGCCTTCCGGACCGAGACGCCCCAACAGCACGGGCCGGTCGGCCCGGCGCACGAGAAGTCGCTCACCGGGCTGCAGCGTCTGGCCGACCTGGCCATCGAGCGACAGGAGGATCTCTTCGGTGTCCGACCACGGCGGGATCGGCTCGATCATCACATGCGCCGAGGAGGGCAGCACGAGCGGGCGGACGGCCAGGGTGTGAGGACAGATCGCGGTGACGACGATGGCGTCCACGCCGGGCACGACGATCGGCCCGCCGGCGGAGAGCGAGTACGCGGTGGAGCCCGTGGGGGTCGCGACGATGATCCCGTCCGCGCTGTAGGCGCCGACCTCCTCGCCGTCGACCGATACCCGGAACCGCAGCACCCGCGCCACCCCACCCTTGTGCACGACGATGTCGTTCAGCGCGATCGGCTGGGGGCGCCTGCTCCCCTGCGAATCCTCGACCGTGGCGGCGAGTGCAAGCCGGGGCTCGATGGTGTACGCCTTGCGCGCCGCCGCGTCGAGCACCCAGTCGAGGTTGTGGGCCTGCGCCGTCGCCAAGAAGCCGACCCGTCCGACGTTTACGCCGAGAATCGGCGTCGCCGCGCCGCCCAGGAGCCGGGCGCCGCGCAGCAGCGTGCCGTCACCGCCGAACGTCAGGAGACAGTCGAGCGGCGTCTGGGCGTTGAAGACCTGGGGCCGCGGATCGGGCCAGAAGTCGAGGAGACGCTCTTCGCTGAACAGCGTGAAGCCGAGCCGCGGGGCCGCGGCGGTCAGCCGGGCGAGGAGGCTACGAAGATCGTGATAGCTGGGGTTGCCGACGACCCCGACGTTCATCGCGGCGCGAGGCTCTCTTCGACGGCGAGGGCGCGGATGCGGGCGGCGATCCCGGCACCGGTGAGGCCCACTTCCTCGAGCTGCCGCGCGCGGGGCGCGTGCTCGTACGTGCGGTCCGGGACGCCGAGCGGGACGACGCGGACGTCGGGGGCGGTGGTTTGCAGCAGCCCGGCCAGCGTAGCCCCGAACCCGTTGGTGACCGCGCCATCCTCGATGGTGACGAGGAGCTTGTGGTCGCGCGTCAGCGCTTCGAGCATGGCCCGGTCCATCGGCTTCAGGAAGCGGCAGTTCACGACGCTGGGATCGAAGCCATCCGCCGCCAGCAGCTTCGCGGCCTCGAGGGCCGGACGGCACATGACGCCGACCGCGAGCAGTGCGCACTCGCGCCCCGGACGCAGCACTTCCCACGTCCCGTACGACACCGGGGCGACCTCCGCGGCGGGCGGCGCTTCCGCCGGCGCCTTGTCGCGCGGGTAGCGGAGCGAGAACGGTCCCGCCTGGTGCGCCAGGGCGCAGCGCAGCAACCCGATCAGCTCGGCGCCGTCCTTCGGGGCGGTGACGGTCACATTCGGGAGCGCGAGCAGGTAGGGGATGTCATACAGCCCCATGTGGGTCTGGCCGTCTTCGCCCACCATCCCAGCGCGGTCGAGGCAGAAGATCACCGGCAGCGACTGGATGGCGACGTCGTGCACGATGCTGTCGTAGGCACGCTGGAGGAACGTCGAGTAGATGGCGACGATAGGCCGCACGCCTTGTGTGGCCAGGCCGGCTGCGAACGTCACCGCATGCCCTTCGGCGATGCCCACATCGAAGAACCGGGCGGGCCACTTCTTCTGGAAGATGTTCGTGCCGGTCCCCGACGGCATCGCCGCCGTGATGGCGACGAGCTGCGGGTATTCACCGGCGAGCTGGGTGATCGCTTCGCCGAAGATCTTCGTCCATTGCGGCGCCCCGGGGGCCACCGGCTTGAGCACGCCCGTCACGGGATCGTACGGCGCCCGTGCGTGATACTTCTCGAGATCGGGCTCGGGGAGCGGGAACCCTTTTCCTTTTTCGGTCAACACGTGTACCAGGCGCGGGCCCTTGAGACCGCGCACGATATCCAGCGTCGCCACCAGGTGCGGCAGATCGTGCCCGGCGATGGGCCCGAAGTAGCGGAAGCCCAGCTCTTCGAACAGCATGCCGGGCGACCAGAGGTTCTTGACGCTCTCCTCGACGTTCTTGGCGAACTCCACGAGTCGAGAGCCACCCACGAGGTGTGAGGTCTTCTCGATCAGGTGCTTGACGCGCTCACGCCACCGTACGGTGACCGGGCTGGCGATGATCGATCCCAGGTACTTGCTGATGGCCCCGACGTTGGGCGCGATGGACATGCCGTTGTCGTTGAGCACGACGATGAGATCGCGGTCGGAGTGCCCGGCGTTGTTCATCGCCTCGTAGGAGAGGCCGCAGGTCATCGCGCCATCACCGACCACGGCGACGACCTTGTAATCCCCTCCGGCGAGGTCGCGGGCCGTGGCCATGCCGAGCGCCGCCGACAAGGCCGTGCCGGCATGTCCCGCTCCGAACTGGTCGTGGGGGCTTTCGTCGCGCCGCAAAAACCCGGAGAGCCCGCCCTCCTGGCGGAGGGTCCCGAGGCGATCGTTGCGACCCGTCAGAATCTTCCAGGGATACCCCTGGTGCCCGACGTCCCACACGATCTTGTCCCGGGGCGAGTCGAACACGTGGCACAGCGCGACCGTGAGCTCCACGACGCCGAGCCCGGCGCCAATGTGCCCGCCGGTCTGCGATACGACGTCGATCAGTCGCTGGCGCACCTCGTCCGCCAGAGGCTGCAACTGGTCCTTGGGGAGTTGTTTGACGTCTCCCGGACCGCGGATCGTTCCGAGCAGGGGGGGGGTCACGGCGGTCAGTTGGGTCGAGTCACGATGTAATGCGCCAGTGCCACGAGTGTAGGGGAAACTAATGCCGCCTGGCGCAGTCGGTCTACGGCCGCCGCCGCCAGGCGCTCCGCTTCGGCGCGTGCCGCCCCCACACCCAGCACGGAGACAAAGGTGGACTTGGCGAGCGCCGCGTCCCGGCAGGCGGTTTTGCCCAGCTGGGCGGACGTCGCCGTCGCGTCGAGCACGTCGTCGGCGATCTGGAAGGCCAGGCCGATCGCCTCTCCGTAGGCGCGCAGGGCGGCGAGGTGCTCGCCCGGCGCGACGCCATCGGTGGCGAGGCCCCCGATCACACAGGCGGCGGCGATCAGCGCCCCGGTCTTGCGCTGATGCACTTCCCGCAGCGCTTCCAGCGGGATGGCCCGCCCCTCCGCCTCGAGATCGAGCACCTGTCCGCCGATCATCCCGCCGCCCCCCGCGGCCCGGAACAGCTCCAGCGCGATCCCGCGGCGCCGGTCCGGCGGGAGATCCAGCGCATCGAGGCCGGAGACCAGCACGCGGGCGGCGAGGCCGACCATGTGGAACCCCGCGCTGGTCGCGGCCGGGACGTCGAACGCGCGGTGCACCGTGGGTCGTCCGCGACGCAGATCGTCGTTGTCCATGCAGGGCAGGTCGTCGTGAATCAGCGAGTAGGCATGCACGACCTCGACCGCGGCTGCGAGCTCGGCGATGCCGTCGGCGCCAGTATCGCCCCCCATCGCTTCGTAGGCGGCGAATACGAGTGTGGGCCGGAGCCGCTTCCCTTCACTCAGCACGCTGTAGCGCACCGCGGCGGGCACCGGTGCGGGCCAGAATGACTCCGCTCGGGTGCACCACCGCTCCAGCACAGCATCGACGCGCGTGCGGGTCTCAACCAGGTACGCGTCGAGCGCGCGGTCAGCGATCGAGGTCTTCAAGCCGCAGCTTCCCAGCCTGGTCGGCGATCACCTGCCGCACCCGCAGCTCGGCCGTGCCGAGCCGCTCGCGGGCGGCTCGCAGCCGCTGTACGCCTTCCTCGAACAGCCGCAACGCTTCGTCCAGATCCAACTCCTCGGCCTCGAGGCGCCGCACGATCTCCTCCAGCCGGTCGAGGTCCTGGGCGAACCCGCCCGGCGCGGGAGTCTCCGTCATGCGCCCCCGCCCACTCGGGCGGCGACTTCACCATCGTGGACCCGCAGGCGGAACCCCATGCCCGGGACGAACTGCGCGACGCGCCGCAGCACCCCGCCGGACGCATCCCGCGCCACGGCGTAGCCCCGCTCGAGCACCCGCAAGGGGGAGAGCGCGTCGAGCCGAGCGCCGCTTTCGGAAAGTCGGGCGCGGGACCGGTCCAGCTGCCGCGCCATGGTTGCGGCGATCCGGTCGCCGGCGCGCTCGATGCGCTCCCCGGCATGCCGCGTCGGTGCGAGCAGGGCGCGCGCCAGGACGCGGGACAAGCGGTCGAGGCGATGCCCCAGCTCGTCCCGGTCCGGCGTCGCGGCGGCGGCGGCGGCCGATGGGGTGGGCGCCCGCACATCGGCGACCAGGTCGCACAGCGTCACATCGGTCTCGTGGCCCACGGCCGAGATGACGGGGACGGGGACGGCGGCGACGGCGCGCGCCACGCGCTCGCTGTTGAACGTCCACAGATCTTCCTTGGATCCGCCGCCGCGCCCCACGATCGCGACGTCCAGGCCGGGCAGGCGCGCCAGCATGGCCAACGCCGTGCACACCTCGCGCTCGGCGCCGTCGCCCTGCACCCGCGTGGGCACGAGCACCACGTCCACGCCGGGCCAGCGCCGCTCCAGTACCGCCACGATATCGCGGAATGCGGCGCCGTCGGGGCTCGTCACGATTGCGATGCGGCGCGGAAAGAGCGGCACAGCCCGCTTGCGCGCCGGGTCAAGCAGGCCGTCGCGCATCAGTGCGGCCTTGGCCTTCTCGAAGGCTACCTGCCACAGACCGCCCGCCTCGGTGGACAGCACGTGGCGCACGGTGAGACGGAATTCTCCCCGTTCTTCCCAGACAGTCGGCGTCCCGAACGCGAACACCTGCATCCCGTCGGCGGGCGGCGTGGGTAGCCGCTGGTTGTCGCGCGACCACATCACGCACCGCAGCTGCGCCACCCGGTCGCGCAGCGTGAAGTACCAGTGCCCGCTCCCGTACGCCTTGAACCCGGAGATCTCACCCTTGACCCACACGGGGGGGAGCCCGCCTTCGACGACCGCCCGCGCCCGGCGCGTCACCTCCGCGACGGTCCACGCCCCTTCGGGTGAGAACGCGGCGAATTGGTCTAGGGACGAGCCCACTGACGCGCGGCCTGGACCGTGTTGACGAGGAGCATGGTGATGGTCATGGGCCCGACGCCGCCCGGCACCGGCGTGATCGCGGATGCCACCTGCACCGCTTCGTCGAACTTCACGTCGCCCACGAGGCGGTATCCCTTCTTCGCGGCGGGGTCGTCGACCCGGTTGACGCCGACGTCGATCACCACGGCGCCGGGGTGGACCATGTCGCCGGTGACGAACTCCGGCTTCCCCATCGCGACGATGAGGATGTCGGCCCCACGTGTCACCGCCCCGATGTTGCGCGTGCGCGAGTGACAGACCGTCACCGTCGCGTTGCCGCCGGGCCCGTCCTGCAGCAACAGGGCGGCCATCGGCCGGCCGACGATGTTGGACCGCCCGACGATCACGGCGTTGGCACCCGTCGTCTCCACGCCGCTGCGCAGCAGCAGCTGCTGCACGCCGTAGGGCGTGGCGGGCCGGAACCCCGATGGGTCCCCGCTCGAGACCTTGCCCACGTTCGTGGGGTGAAATCCGTCCACATCCTTCCGGGGATCGATCCGCAGCAACACGCGACCCGTATTGATGTGCTTGGGCAGCGGCAGCTGCACCAGGATGCCGTGGATCCTGGGGTCGGCGTTGAGACGGTCCACCAGGGCCAGCAGGTCCGCCTCGGTCATCTCCTTGGGCCGTTCGAGCGTCTCGTGGTACAGCCCGGCCTCGTCGCAGGCCTTCCCCTTCATCCGCACGTAGGTCGCCGATGCGGTATTCTCGCCCACCAGCACCGCCGCGAGCCCCGGCGTGATTCCCTCGGCCTTGAGGGCCGCGATCTCCGCCGCCAGCTCCCCGCGCATCGCCTGGCCGATGGCGGTGCCGTCGATCAGTTTCGCGCTAGCGTGCAAAGTCCACCGCCCGTGTCTCCCGGATGACGACGACCTTGATCTGCCCCGGATACTGCAGCTCCCGCTCGATCTTGCGGGAAATCTGCTCCGCCAGCCCGCCTGCCTTGGCGTCATCCACCGATCCGGGAGCGACCACGACGCGCACTTCGCGTCCGGCCTGGATGGCGTACACCTTCTCGACGCCCGCGAACTCCGCTGCGATCTGCTCGATGGCGGTGAGGCGCTTGACGTAGGTCTCGAACGCCTCGCGGCGCGCCCCGGGCCGTGACCCCGACACGGCATCCGCCGCCTGCACGATGACGCTGATCGCGGTGTCGTGCGGCACGTCGTCGTGGTGGGCGGCGATGCAGTTGATGACCACCGGATGCTCGCCGTATTTGGTCGCGACCTCCACACCCAGCTGCACGTGCGTGCCGTCGTGCTCGTGGGTGAGCACCTTCCCGATGTCGTGCAGCAACCCGCCGCGCTTGGCGAGCGGGACGTCGAGCTTCAGCTCGGCGGCCATGATGCCGGCCATCCAGGCGACTTCCTTGGAATGCTCCAGGATGTTCTGGCCGTAGGAGGTCCGGTAGCGCATGCGGCCCACGAGCTTGACCAGCTCCTGGTGCATGCCGCGCAAGCCGGTCTCGTACACCGCGCGCTCGCCCGCCTCGACGATCCCCGCCTCGATCTCCTCCTGCGCCTTGCGGACGACCTCTTCGATGCGCCCGGGGTGGATCCGGCCGTCGGTGATGAGCCGCTCGAGGGCGAGCCGCGCCACCTCCCGCCGCACCGGGTCGAAGCAGGAGATCACGACGGTGTCCGGCGTGTCGTCGATGATAACGTCGGTGCCGGTGGTCGCTTCGAACGCGCGGATGTTGCGGCCCTCGCGGCCGATGATGCGGCCTTTCATTTCGTCGGAGGGGAGCGCCACCGCCGATACGGTCGTTTCGGCCGTGTGATCGACCGCGATCCGCTGGATGGCGAGCGCCACGATCTTCTTCGCCTCGCGATCGGCGCTCTTCTGCGCCTGCTCGCGGATGTCCCGGAGCATCGCCGAGGCCTCACCGCGGGCTTCTTCTTCGAGGCGCCGCTTCAGCTCTTCCTTGGCGTCCTGCGCGGACAGGCCGGCGAGACGCTCGAGCTGGGCACGGGCCTCCTGCTCGCGGCCCGCCAGCGTCCGCTCCCGATCGGTGAAGGACTGCTCCCGTCGTGCGACTTCGCGCTCCCGCTCGGCCATGGCGGTCTGCGTCTTCT
>JBGPHP010000030.1:0-20258 GCA_041484445.1 Gemmatimonadota bacterium | reverse complement strand
TGCGGACTCCTTGAGGCCGCCGAAGCGGCGTTCGCGGGCATGGAACCAGGCCACGGCGGCCGCCAGCTCGGCGGCGCCGAAGTCGGGCCACATCGTGGGCGTGAACAGGATCTCGGCGTAGGCGCACTCCCACAGCAGGAAATCGGAGAGGCGCTGCTCACCGCCAGTGCGGATCAGGAGATCCACGTCGGGGAGCAGGCGGCCGGTCTCGATGGCGTGGCGGGCGGAGTAGTCGACGGCGAGGCGGAGCTCGAGCTGCGTGCCGGCGGCGGTCGCGGCTTCGGTCTGATCGATCGCCTCGACCAGGGGTCCGGGCAACCGGTCGCGGCGGCCGATGACGCGGAGCGTCACGCCGTTTTCGATGCAGCGGGGGGTCTCGGTGCGCAGGTGCCGCGCGAACAGCCGCATCAGGGCGCTCACCTCGACCGCCGGGCGCTTCCAGTTGTCGGCGGAAAAGGCGAACAGCGTAAGGGCGCCGATGCCGAGGGAGGGCGCGGTCTCGACGGCGTGACGGACGGCGCTCGCGCCGACGCGGTGGCCCGCCACCCGGTCCAAGCCGCGGCGCTCGGCCCAGCGGCCGTTGCCGTCCATGATGATCGCGACATGCAGAGCACTTTGTATCATAAAGTAGAACCCCAAAAAAAAGGCCGCGATGGCGCTCAGCGCGTCGCGTGGATCAAGGCTTCCATGTGATCGAGATAGCGCTCCAGCGCCCGGCGCCCGGCCGCCGTCAGCCGGTACTCGGTTCTCGGCATCCGTCCGTCGAACGACTTGGAGCAGGCGATGTACTCGGCATCCTCGAGCTTGCGGGCGTGCACGCTGAGATTGCCGTCGGAGACTTTGAGCAGGCTCTTGAGCTCGTTGAAGCTGGCGCGCTCGACGCCCGCCAGCGCCGACACGATGCCCAGACGCACCCGCTCGTGGATCACCCGGTCGAGCTCGGCGGCGGTGCGGGCCGCGCCGCGCACGGCGGCCGGCGGACCGCTCGAAGCGGTCGTATGTCGCACTGCATTCGTTCTAGCCACCGTACCTCCGCGCGATCCAGATTCCGAACACAATGTGCAAGCCGCCAAAGCCGGCCGCGAGCAGCCAATCCGCCGCGCCGGGAGCGACCAGGGCCGCGGACCCGAGCAACAGGAACCCGATCCCCATCACCGGCACCACCGGCACCGAGAACGCCCCGCCCGTCACCACGCCCGTGCCGTAGAGCAGCAGCCACACGGCCGGGATCAGGCGCCGGTCTCCCCCGAGATACAGCGCCACCGTCAGCAATCCGCCGACGGCGACGGGCGGCAGAAAGCTCAATCCGAACCGTCGCCCGGGGCCCGAGAGCAGCGAGTCGTTCGCCGCGCGGGCCTTCCGCACCATCGTCCAGCCGCCGATGGCGAGCGCCAGGATCGCCTCGCCCAGCCAGGTCACGAGCCAGTTGAGCGTGGAGGTCTGGCGCGCGGCGATGAACGCCGTGGCCAGGGCGCTGACCCCGATCGCCACCTGTCCCCACCCGGGCACCGCGGTGAACGAGCCCGCCCGCTCCATCGTAGCCCGGATGTAGCGCAGGTTGTCGAGCGCACGATCGGCGAGCGGCTGCGGCGACGCCATGTCGGGATCAGTATGGGGATTTCGGTTCATTTTGTCAAGTACTTTGTATCACAAAGTCGATATCAGCTATCTGCGATCAGCTTACCTGCGATCCCGCAGGCGCCGCACGAGCTTGAGGCCCGACCATACGTCGTCCACGGCACAAACCTTTACGTCGACGAGGCCTCCCGCCAGGGCCACGGTCCGGATCACATCCTCGGTCAGGTCGGTGGCGACCCCGGACGCTCGCTTGGGCCAGGAGATCCACAAGCTCCCGTCTTGGTCCAGCGCCCGCACCAGGGCGGGGAACCGGCGCTCGAGATCGCGGCGGCTGGTCGTGAAAAGCTGGACGAACGGCAGCGTGCCCCGAATGCTCGCGGTGACTTGCACGCCGGGAGGCAGCGGGCGCAGGACCGCGCCGTACCCGCGCGGCGCCCCGAGCAGCGCGATGCGAGTGTTCGGCTTGATGCCGAGCTTGGCGGGGAGCGTTCGGCTCGAATAGCCGGCGGTCATACAGGCAATAATGCGCTATCGGCTATCGGCTGTCAGCTATCGGATAAGCCGATGGCTGATAGCAGATAGCGGGGTGTGCGGGGTATGTTGCGGCATGCGGGTCTACATCTCCGTCGATATGGAGGGGGTCGCCGGCGTCGTCCACGAGGACCAGACGAACCCCGTCGATCCCCGCTGCGCATCGGAATACGCCCGGTTCCGCAAGCTGATGACCGCCGAGGCGAATGCCGCGGTGCAGGGGGCGGTCGACGCCGGCGCCACGCGGGTGCTGGTGAACGACAGCCACTGGACGATGCGCAACCTCCTGGCCGAGGAGCTGCATGAGGTGGCCGAGCTGCTGTCGGGCGGGCCCAAGCCGCGCTCGATGATGGACGGCATCGACGCGGGTTTCGATGCCGCGTTGTGCATCGGCTACCACGCGCGCGCGGGCACGCGTCACGCGATCCTCGACCATACCTACACCGACCGCCTGATCGACGTGCGCCTGAACGGCCGCTCGGTGGGCGAGCTGGGATTGAACGCCGCGCTGGCCGGCGTGTTCGAGGTCCCGGTCGTGCTCGTCAGCGGGGACTCGGCGACGGCGACCGAGGCGCACGACCTGCTGGGCGACGATGTGGCGACTGTGATCGTGAAAGAGGCGGTGGGGCGCCACGCGGCCCGCAGCCTGGCGCCGGCGGTGGCGTGCCGGCGCATTCGCGAAGCGGCGACCAAAGTCCTCAAGCGGAAACGGATGAAGCCCTTCACCGTGGAAGCGCCGATCACGCTCGAAGCGGATTTCTCGAAGACGGTCGAGGCGGACATGGCCGAGATCGTCCCGGGAACGATCCGGACGAGCGGCCGGACGGTGGCGTTCACGCACCACGACTACCGCGAAGTGTTCCGGGCGTGGCGCGCGATGCAGAACCTAGCCGCCGTCGAATAGCACCAGCCCGTACTCTCCCACCACCGTGAAGCCAAGCCCGCGATACGCCCGTTTGGCATCCTCCCGCTCGGCGAACAACACCGCCCGGCTCGTGCCCTGAGCCCGGGCATCGAGCAGCGAGCCCGCGACTACCGCCCGCCCGTAGCCCCTGCCGCGCAGCTCGACCGGCACCCACACACCGCCGACTTGCACGATGTCAGGCAGCCGCGCGTTGAACGCCGAGAAGGCGACGGGACGGTTGCCATCCAGCAGGGCCCAATCCATCGCGTGCGCGTGCAGCAAGCGCACCTCGGCGGCCGCTTCGGCGCGCAGGGTGGCTGGTCCGGTACGGTGCAGCGCCTCCACCATGAAGTCGACGCGCCAGTCGGTGACGAGGTCGAGCTCGTGCTCCAGTGGTGGGCGGGAGGTCCAGCGCCCGTCGGCGAGCGGCGCGGGCACCACGAGATTTTCGAGGCGGAGCGCGAACAGCTCCTCGCGCCCGAACTTCGGGGCTGGACGCTCGTCGAGGCCCAGCGCGTGCCGGGCGGCGACGACCTGGTCGGCGGGGCCCGAGATGCCGCTGACCGCGCGTCCCGAACGCTCGACAGCCGCTCTCGCCACCGCGTCCACCTGCTCGGGCGCCTGAACCAGCACCATCCCGTTCCAGCAGTGCGCCGCGACGGCCACGATGCGCTTTCCCGCGAACGCCGCCACATAGTCGGCCTCGAGCGCGTGGCCGTGGTACTCCAGCCCCGCGGCACGCGCGTTGGAGCGCAGAAACATCGAGAAATCGGCGTGTTGCCGGAGGAAGGCTTCGAGCGCGGGCGCGTCGCCGGGGTGGAGGGAGCGGAGCATGGGAGAGAGCAGAAGGGGCCCGGTGCGGGCCCCTTCGCACGTGCAATCCTCGAGTAGCGCTACTGTATGGCTCTCAACGCGTTGACGAAGCCGGCGCCGTAGAAATCGTCGTTGCCTGGTTTGCCGAGATCGTCGGCGGAGCGGCGCAGGGCGGCTTCGACCTGCGAGGGTTTCATGGAGCCGCCATGCTTCCCGATAATCAGCGCGGCGACGCCCGCGACGTGCGGCGCGGCCATGCTCGTTCCCGCTGCCCAGAAGTAGCCGGTGTTTCCCGGGATGCTCCCCGGGCTCATTACCATGTCCAAGGCCCAGCAGAACTGGAAGATGGTCCCTGCTGGGATTCGAGGCAGGGCACACACCGCATTGCCCGGGAGGACGAAATCGCCGCCCGGCGCGCCAAAACTGATCGCGGACTGGCCGAAGTTTGTGTACGACGCAGGGCGGGAGAAATTCGTGGCGCCCAGTGCGAACCCGACCGGCCCTGTCGCGGCCACCGCAATCACCCCCACAGACTGCGCCGGCACAAAGATCAAATTGTTGGTGTGGTCGATGTCGGCGGCATCGTTTCCAGCGGATGCGATCACTGTAACGCCTTGCTGGCGAGCGTAGCTCGTGGCGCGACTTATCGCGTTGGCCAGGTGCGCAGCGTCTCGGCCCTGACGTTCGAAGCCCGCTCCAAGGCTCATGTTGATGATGTCGGCTCCAGCGCCGCCCTGGCTGATCGGGGTGGCGGCGTACACAATCCCTTGGATCACCGCACCGAACGAGCCGCTGCCGTTCTGCAAAACCTTCACTCCGATGATCGTCGCCTTCGGCGCGATGCCGATCGTGCCGATGCTGTCGAACTGTGCAGCAATGATCCCTGCTACGTGAGTAGCGTGGGAGAATCCCGCGACATCTTGATTGAAGAAGAACCCAGGGACGAACGATGCGGAATGCGCTACATCGACGCTGCCGTTGAGATCGATATGGGTGTTGTTCAACCCACCATCGAGGACGGCCACGCGCACGCCCGCACCCATCGCACCCGTGGCCCATGCCTCAGGTGTGTGGATCGCCTTCGGTGCCCACTGCGCATTGAAAAAGGTCTCTTGTTGGCCGATTGCCTCCCCGCTGACAACTTGCTCGCTGCCTACATCACCCGCATCGATCACCTGCTCATTCGGGTCGATCCATTGCACCACCTGATCCAGCGCGACCCCCTCCACGCCCGGAATCGTTGAGGCCTTGGTCTGGAAACCCGGATCGCTGGAAACGGCAGTCGCGACGCCGATCCCCGAAACGGATCCGGTGAGCGATCCTCCGGCCGCGGTCACGCCGGTGGCGAGCCCACTCGGAAGCTTGTTGCCCTTTCCCAGGATCAGGTACGAGCTGCCCGAGTTGTCGGCGGACACCGACATTCTCGGCACACCCTGTTCGACCGGTCCGGTATTGTCCGAAGTGCAGCCGGCCAGCCCGAGACCCGCGGCGGCCACGACGGCGAGTGGAACTATCCTACGGTGCATTGGGGGTGCCTCCTTCCCACCGGTGGGACGGCAACATCAGGGACCACAACGCTCGGTGTGCTGCGTCACGAGAAAGTCCACGGGACCGTCACGGCGAGGTACGCGGCCGAGATCGATCGGCTGGGTGAGGGCGAGGGTGACCGCGCATCCCGCACCGGGACGCGTCTCGAGGACCTGAATGCGCACCCGCCCCGAGTCCTCGGTGGCCTGCGTCAACAGCACGTCGTAGCCGCCGCTGGTGCGGGTGCCCAGCGCCGAGCCCACGATCATCTCCTGTGTGAAGTCGATGTCCGGCAGCGCAGGCATGGGATCGCTCGTGGCATAGATGCGGTGCCAGAGGACGTCCCACGCTGCCGCATCACGGATGACGAAGTTCTCGGGTGTGTTGAGGCCGCTGTACTGGGCGAAGGCGATCGAGTCGGTGCGGAGACGCGTGAGTGTGAGATCGGTGGCGACCGGCGGATTGGTCAGGCCGGGACTCCCGGCCGGCCGGTCTACGTCTCCGCAGGCAGCCAGCACGAGAATCGACGCGGGGAACAGGCAATAACGTGGACGCATGGCAGTCCTCCTTGCGATCAACGCCGTTCCCCGGGGGAATTACCGTGCGATGCCCCGTGCCGCCAGGGGTCGCCGCGCGGTCCGCGAGAGGCCTCTCAGGGGAGGCCAAAGAGACGGATGACGGCCCTCCGCCCCCGAATCGTCCGGGCATCGTACCAGAACTCCACACTGCGGATCACCCGCTCGCCGGCGCGCAGATCGATGGCCCGCGTCTCGCCGCCGGCCGGAATGGTCTGGCGCATCGCCACTTCCTGATCTCCCCCGTTGGCGAAGTGGACCACCACGCGATGGAAATCGACGCCGTGCCGTTGCACGGTGATCTTGATGTGCGTGAAGTCTCCGCGGGCGATGGTTACCGGGATCACATCGTGATCGAGCCGATCGGTGACGGTTCGCTCGGCCAACAGCACCCAGGCCGGCCCTTGCCCGCCGTATGCCGGCGCGCATCCGACCGTCGCTACGAGCAGCAACCGTCTGGTCCACGTCCCCAAGCCTCTCATCGTGTCTCCTCGTGTCGGAATGCCGATTACGGTGCTTTCGCCGTCACCGTGAAGACGCCGCCGTCGCTTCGTCCGTTAACCCCGGGATTGTACATCTCCTCGGCATGCACGGGCGGGCGCACGAACACGCCGGGCGTCGTGGCGCGCGCGATATAGGTCATGGTGTACGTACCGGGCCACAGGGTGGTCGCCACGTAGACCACGCGGTCGTCGCGCAGCTCCCGGTGGTCCCACGGCGACCACCAGCCGAATTCCCAATACCCGTAGTACCAGCCGGCCGCCTCGGCGCCGGACACCTCCTGCTGGTCTTCGTCGGCATTCTGCTGCTGCGCCACGGGGGGCAGGCCCGCCGTGCGCAGCGAGAGGTCCACGGCTTCGAGTCCGGCGGGCAGTGCGTCGTCCACGACGATGAAGTTGCGCAGCGCGGGCACGGTGACCCGCAGCTTGACCCGGACCAGCTCTCCCTCGGCGACCTGGGTGATCGGGGTGGGGGTGTCGTAGCGCTCGTACCAGCGCTCTACCCTGATCCCGGCGTCCGACGGCCGCACCGGTCGGGCCAGCGGCACCTCGCGCACGGTCAGGTAATAGAACACGGGCGCGCCGGCGGTGGGTGCAGCAAGCGAGACCTGCAATGCTTGTCGGCCGTCGGGGCGCGTGGCGAGGAGCCCCGTGAGCGCGATCGTCGTGTCGCTGAACGTGCCGCCCGCCGGTTTCGCGAACAGCACCCGGTCGCCCCGGGTGACGCGGACCGGCCGGTCGGCCGCGGCGCGGCGATAGGTGTCGTAGCGCGTCAGCGCCTCCACCGCGGAGGCGTAGTCCTGTGTGTCCCACCACCAGTCGAATCCCTCGGCGCGGCCGCGCTGCGCCACGGTCTCGACCAGTGGGCCGATGAGCGCATGCTGCGGATCGACGACGAGTGTCGCGGTGAGCAGCCGGGCCGCCGGTCGGATCGTGGACCAGAAGTAGAAGTACTTGGCCGAGGCGTCGTTGGGCAGCACGGCGCGGCGGCCCTCGACCGTGACCTGGGCCCAGGCCGGGGCGAGGATCGCGCGGGCCGCGGCGATCTCCCGGCGCCGCGCCAGCATCTCCGCCAGGAGCAAGCGGTCTTCCCACGAGAGCTGGCGCACCCGCTGCAGCAGGTCGTTTTCGCCCGCGATGTCGGGGAGCCCGGCGCGCGACAGGAAATCAGCGGCGGCGACGCGCTCGCTCAGGTACACCCGCTGGTCGTCATACCACTTGAAGACCGGGATCAGCAGCTTCGCCGGATTGTGCAGCGCGTTCGTGAGATAGGCGGACAGCCGCAGCAGCACCGAATCGTTGACCGCGACGCCCGCGGCCCGCGCCGCGAGCAGCGCTCGCCCGGCGTAGGCCGAGAGCCAGGGGGAGGACCAGTCCGCCCGGCTCCAGTAGCCGATGCCGCCGTCATCCCGCTGCCGGCTCGAGAGCATCGCGACCGCTTCGGCGATCTCCGCCCGGGGATCGCCCGAGACGAGCGGCGCCCCGCCCAGCTGCTTCTGGGCGCGGTACAGCGCGATGAGCGGCAGGGCGACGCTCGCCGTCTGCTCGGTGCAGTAGTAGGGGTAGATGTGCAACGTCTCGCGGTAGCCGCGGATCAGCGCCAGCGGTGACGCCCCGTAGGACAGCACGAGCCGCGAGCGCGCCGGGTCGAGGGTCTCCGGGAAGACGAACTCCGCTGACGCGGAGTCGGCCAGCGTCCCCGCCACCTCGAATGCCCGCGGGCGATAGGGCAGGCGGATCGGCAGGCGCGTCTCCACCGCGTCGGCCTCGGTACCGCTCGACGCCTTGAACCGGAACGCCGCCGTATCGCCGGCGCCGCCGCGGAAGGTGAAGCGGACTTCTCGGCCACGCCCCGCTTCGAGCGTCGCCGTTCTCGTGGCTGCGCCGAGCAGCGATGCGCCCCCACCCTGGACCTGCGCCTGGACGGTCACGGTCGGGGTGCCGGGGAGCCGGGTGTTCACCACGATGCCGGCCAACAGCGAGTCACCCTCGCGGATGAAGCGCGGCAGCGCGGGACGGGCGAGCAGCGGCCGCGTGACCAGCAGCTTCGCTTCTCCCGAGCCGTAGCGATCGCCGGCCGTGACGGCCACGGCCATCAGGCGGAATGTGGTGAGGTTGTCGGGCAGTTTGGCCCGCGCTTCTACGTGGCCGGTGGAGTCGGTCACCACCGAGCCGAGGAAGAACGCGGTCGTCTGGAAGCGCGAGCGGAGAATGCCTTCGACGCCCATGCCGCCGCCACCGCCCGGCGCGCGCTGGCCCTTCTCACCTTCGGTGATCTGGGCCGCGACGGAGGTGAGCGAGCTGGCCAGGTGAAGCCCCAGGCCCCGGGGTTGATAGATCAGGTCGACGGGATCCGGGGTCTTGAACCCGGTCAACGACAACACGCCCTCGTCCACCGCCCAGAGGGTCACTTCAGTGCGCCGGCCGGCGCCGCCGGCATCGCGCACGCGCACGTCCACGCGGGCGGTATCGCCCGGGCGGTATTCGTCGGCCAGGGCCTTCACGTCCACGGTGAGCCGCTTCACCGCCGGAGTCACCTGCAATTGCGCGTATCCCACCCGGATGGTGGGACGTCCCGGATCGTCGGGCGCCTGGGGCGGCGCGCTGCGGCCGCGCGCCACGAGGATCGAGACGAACGCATTGGGGACAAGCGCTTCGGTGATCGGGAGTTTGAGGATCGTCGTCCCGGAGGTGATGCGCACCCGCCGCTCGTCGATGACACCCTCGCGCTCGACCGTGATCCACGCTTCGGCGTTGGTGAACGGGGCCGCGAACAGGACGGTGGCCGTGTCGCCCACGGTGTAGCGGCTCTTGTCGGGGACGACGTCCATCTTGAACTGCGAGGCATCGTTCCACGGCACCCAGTCCTTTCCCACGACCCAGCGGTAAAAGCTCGTGGCGACGGGACGTCCCCTGGCGTCGGCGGCGGTGAAGCGGACCGTGTACGACCCGCCGTCCGCCGGGGTGAAGCTGCAGCTCACCGGCTGGGCGGCCGTGGTCACCGCGCAGCGGCCCACGGTGTCGGACACCCACTCACCCACGTCCTCGCTCGAGCCATCGCGATCACGGCGCACGCGGTGCCACTCGCGGCGGATGAGGGTGCCGCGGATCGCCACGCCGGGCGTCCGCATTCCCTCCGGGGTCACGGCGATGAGGCTGACTGTGCGCTCCTTGCCGGCGGTCCAGAAGTAGTCGGTGCCCATGGGCTTCGCGCCGATGTAGATCCCGGCGGGGTGGACCAGGGCCGACGCCTGGGCGGAGACCGTCTGGCGATTCACGTCCGTCACGGTCGCCTCGAGGGTGACCCAGGACGCCTTGCCCTTGGGCGGGACCGGGGCCGCGGCCGCGAGCGTGAGGTGCCCGGTTGCATCGAGGGTATCGGTGCCGCTGGCGAGCACGGCGCCGCTCCCCGGGCTCTGGTCCTGCTCCTCTTCCCACCACCAGCCGGTCTCACCGAGAGTGAAGCCCTCGGTGTTCGGGATGTCGACCTCCCAGGGGCCGGCGGTGCGCTGCCGCGCGTACCAGGTGACGACGGCGCGCGCCATGGGCGCGCCGAAGAGGTAGCGCGCTTCAACGGTTGCCCGGACCGTATCGCCGGCGAAGCGTGACACCCGCTCGGTCGCGGCGGTCACCAGAAATTCTGGAGGCCGGTACTCGGCGACGCGATAGTTCGTCCTCGCCGCGGAGCGCCACTTGCCGCCGGTCCGCCGGTCCACGCGTACCGTGTAGTAGCCCAGCGGCGCGTCGGGCGGGATGGAGAACGACTGGTCCGAGGTGCCGAACGGCGAGAGCAGGACCGTCGTGTCGCGCACGATGGCGTTCTCGCGATCGGTGAACACCCAGCGCAACGAGTCGCCGCGCGGCACGCGGAGGCTGCCCAGCTGGCCGTCGCGCACGATCGCTTTGGCGTACACCGGCTCGCCGGGTCGGTAGATGCCGCGCTCGGTGAACAGCCCGGCGGCCTGCTCGAGCCGGTCGGGCCCCCAGGCCGCCGAGACGTTGAACTGCCAGGGGGAGAGGTCGGGGTCGTAGCGGGAGACGCTCACCAGGGCGCGATCGGTGCCCAGGGCGGCGGCGACGTAGCCCTCGAATCACGAGTAGTCGCAGTAGTCGCATTCATCTCCTTCGCCGCCCGCCTCCTGCGTCGTGTCCCGGGCGTAGCCCGCGAGGCGGGCGAGGCCGCGGGCGTCGGTCGTGGCGGTGGCGCGGACCTTCCCGTTGTTGTCGTACAGCGTGACGCGGGCGCCCGCGCGCGGCGTTCCGTCGCTCACGCCCGTCACCCAGACCGTCCCTTCCTCGGCGCCGATCTTCGCGTGCACGCCGAGATCGGTGAGCTGCACGACCGCGATCGTGAACGGCGACACGTTTTCCCGATTGATCGTGTCGACGGCGGGGCTCCCGATGCGGATCATCTGGAGCGTGGGGGTTCCGGAGCGGGCGGTGTTGAGCGCTGGAATACGCACGGCGGATGCCCGCGGCACGTCGCGCGTCTCCCGCACGGGGACGGTGGTCACCGTGGCCTGGCTCTTCAGCTTCTCCCAGACGTCGCCCCAGCTGCCCTGTTGCCCCAGGATGCGGGGCTCGAGCGAGTCGGGGACGCCGACGATCGTGATCACCAGCGAATCGACGTTGACGTGCTGGACTGCCAGCGTGCGCGGCCCTTGACGCTCGACGACCATGCGGCCATAGGGGTAGCTGAGCTGCGGCGTGTACGACGTGGTGGCGACGCTCTTGGTATGGCGCGCCGTGAGCTGCTGCCCGAACACGTCGGTCAGGCCGCTGTCCACCGTGACGAGGTAGCGGGTGCGCGGCGTGAGCTGGACATCGAGCGACCAGTTGTCGGATTCAGCGGTCGTATCGGTGACGGTGAAGCCAATGCCGGGCGAGAGGTGTACGCGCCGCAGGATCTCCGAGCCGCGGATCGGCGTCGAGAACAGGACCCGGGCCGGACCGATGGGGCAGCGTCCCGTGGCGTAGGCGCACTCCACGTCGCCGACGGAGAGCGGTCCATAGGTGCGGAACAGCCACGAGCGGGTGGTGGTGACGCTGTCGATGCGCTCCGGGAGGCCGAGCGTCGCCTCGCAGCCGAGTGGCAGCGGCTCGGCGGGGGCGAGCTCCACCACGCGGCGCAGGTCGTGGGTCGAGTCCGTCAGGTAGTCACCGTAGTAGCGCCAGCGCTCGTCGGCGGTGCCGATGCGCCGCTGCCGCACGGGGCGCAGCGGGATGGTCTTCCCCGGCACGCACTTGCCGACGTCCACGGAGGCGAGTCGCCCCAAGAGCGCCAGATTCGCCGGCGCCGAGACCAGAATCGTGAAGTGGGCGCCGGGCGTGAGGTACTTGGGGCTGATCCACTGGTTGACCGGGTAGGCGTCGAGGACGCGTGGCCCCTTCACCCGGAAGGAGAACGTGTACGGGGCCGCGAGGCGGCTGCCGTCCATCGCCTGGAACGTATTGGCGATGCGTACGGTGAACGTCACCCCGGCGGGCAGCTGCGCAGCCGGGTGGAACCGGATGGTCACCGGGTCACGCCATTCGAGCTTGCCGAGGACGCGCGGGGTGATGCGGAAAATGCTGCGGGGGTCGACGGTCGAGTCGAGCCCTCCCGCCACCGGGCGGTCGAAGGTGACGGTGATGTCTTCGGTCGCCTCACCCACGTTCTGGGGCGAGACGCGCAGCACTTTCAGATCGTCGGTAGTGGAGAGCGCGGCGGCGCCGAGCGCGGCGATCAGGGCGAGACGGGCGGAGAGCATGGGGGGTCCGGGAGATGGCTCTTCCATCTAAGCCGGTTCTCCGGGCGGTGTCAAATGGCGGTCACGGCCTGGGAGTTGCAGGACATTAGCCGGTCCAGCAATGACTCACAGACCGGTGCCCGCCTACGGGCGGCGAATCCTCGCGCTCACGTTGTTCGCGGCGCTGACGACGTGCACCGACGTCCGGACCCCGACCGCGCCCGCTCACGGAGGTCCGGACGTGGGGGCGGCCCAAGCCGTCACGGGGATCGCCCAGACCCTGCTGACGTCGGGGAACAACGCGGTCAACCAGAAGATCTACAGCACCGCGAGTATCGCCCCGGCGCCCAACGCGCTCGTCACGGTCGCCGTGCTGGGACACAACTCCTCCGCCGCTCCGGCCAGTCCCACGCTCTCGGGCGGCGGGATGACGGGGTGGACCGTGGTCGCAAGCGTCACCTTCGACGGCGTGGCCACGCCGCACAAACGTCTAACGGTGTACCGCGCGATGAATGCGGCGCCGGGCAGCGGCCCACTGACGATCACGTTTGCGAGCTCGGTCTCCAATTGCCAGTGGATCGTGTCCCAGTGGACCGGCGTGGACGGGTCGGGGGTCAATGGGGCGGGGGCGATCAATCAAACCGGCGTGAGCCAGGGCGACGGCGTGCCGAGCCGGACCGTCGCGCTCAGCGCGTTCGGGAACGCCAACAACGCCGCCTACGGCGTGTTCGGGGTGGCGAAGAACACGCCGGCGGTGACGCCGGGCGCGGGCTTCACGGAGATCGCCGAGCAGGCGTCCGGCGAAAGCCCCTTGTCGGACCTCGAGGCCGAGTGGGCGACGAACCAGCCGTCGCCAACGGCGAGCTGGGCCAGTGCCAACGCCGGCGCCCTGGGCATCGAAATCGTCGCCGGTCAATCGTCGCCCCCCACCACCAGCACGCTTTCGCTCAACATCGCCGGCAGCGGTACCGTGGCGCTGAATCCGGGATCGCAAAGCGGGGGAACCTGCCCGAACCCTGCCACCGCTTCGTGCAGCGCGGTCTACCTCATTACGGACAACGTGACCCTGACCGCCACCGCACTGTCCGGCTGGAGCTTCTCGGGTTGGAGCGGTGACTGCACGGGGACTGGTGCCTGCTCCCAGGTGATGAGCGCGAACCACGCCGTGACGGCGACGTTCGTACCGGTGACGGTGCCCACGCATACGCTGTCCCTGACCCTCGGCGGCAGCGGGCAGCTCACGTTGAGCCCAGGATCCCAGCCCGGGGGGACGTGCGTCAGTCCCACCGCCACGTCATGCACGGGCGTCTACCTCGCCACCGACACCGTCACGCTGACACCGTCCGGCGGGACGTTCATCGGATGGAGTGGGGAGTGCACCGGGACCGGGGTCTGCAAGCTCCCGCTGGACGTGGACCACGCCGTGACCGCGTCGTTCGCGCCGCCCAGCTCCGGCGGTGGGGCGATCGTCCATTCTCTCTTGACATCTGGAAACAACGCGGCCAACCAGAAGGTCTACGCCACCGCGAGCATCACGCCGGCGCCCAACGCGCTCGTCACCGTCGCGGTGCTGGGGCACAACTCCTCCGCCGCTCCGGCCAGTCCCACCCTTTCGGGTGGCGGGATGACGGGGTGGACCGTGGTGGGGAGCGTCACCTTCGACGGCCTCGGCACGCCCCACAAGCGCCTGACGATTTACCGGGCGCTGAGCGCCGCGCCGGGCAGCGGGCCGCTCACGATCACCTTCTCGAGCTCGGTCTCCAATTGCCAGTGGTTGGTGTCGCAGTGGAGCGGCGTGGACCCGACGGGCGTCAACGGATCGGGCGCCATCGCGCAGACCGGTTCGAGTCAGGGAGACGGGGCGAACGGACTGACGGTCGGCCTGGGCCCGTTTGGGGATCCCAACGACGTGGCGTACGGCGCGTTCGCCGTCGCGAAGAACGCGCTGGCGGTGACGCCTGGCCCTGGCTTCACGGAGATCGCCGAGCAGCCGTCGGGGGAGAGCCCGACCTCGGATCTCGAAGCGGAGTGGGCCACCAACCGACCGGCGATCGCCGCGGCGTGGGCCGGCGCCAACGCGGCGGCACTGGGAATCGAAATCAGGGCGGGGGCGTCAGGGCCGACGGTCCTCGATCTGAGCATCGACCGTATCTACGTGACGCAGGCCGTGCAGACACTGAACAACACCGTGCCGCTGGTGACCAGCCGCGCGGGACTGGTTCGCGTCTTTGTCCGCGCCAATCAGAATGTCGTGGATGTCCCGTCGGTGCGCGTCAGTATCTACAACGGCAGCGCTCTGGTCGCGACCAATACGATCGCCGGGACTCGACCCGCTCCGGTGGCGATCGACGAGAGTGATCTCGCTTCATCCTGGAACTACAGCGTGCCTGGGAGCCAGGTGCAGCCCGGCTACTCGATCGTGGCCGAGGTCGATCCCGATCATGCCATCACCGAGTCCGACGAGGGGAACAACACCGTCACGTACTCGGAGAGCGTGCGATCCACCGCCGCGCAGACGTTCCGTTTCGTCCCCGTCAAGCAGACATTCAACGGATTGACCGGCGACGTGACCGCCGCGAACGCCGCGAGCTACGTCGACATGGCGGTGCGGATCTACCCCATCCTCGCGCCCGGGCTGAACGTCCATCAGACGTATACCACGAATGCTCCGGTCGACAACGGGAGCGATGTGGCGTGGTCGCAGATCCTCAGTGAAATCGATGCGCTGCGCGTCGCGGAAGGCTCGTCGCAGAGCTACGTCGGCGTGGTCCGGGTCACTTACAACTCGGGAATCGTCGGTATCGGCTACATCGGGCGACCGACTTCGGTGGTGTGGGATGACGCAGGAACGCGCAGCCTGTTCTGGGCCCACGAGCTGGGCCATACCTATGGGCGGCAGCACGCCCCGGGATGCAGCCCCGATTTCCCCGACCGGAACTACCCCTATCCGGACGCCACCATCGGGGTGTTCGGCACCGATGTCTCCGTCAATCCACCGGTGCTCTACCCGCCATCGTTCCACGACATCATGAGCTATTGCGACGACGCCTGGATCAGCGATTACACCTACAAGGGAGTGCTCAACTTCGTGGCCACGAGCCAGGCGACGCAGGCGTCGGCCATGCCGCCGGTCCAGCGCTCGCTGCTCATCTGGGGGCGGGTCCGAAACGGTGAACCCTATCTCGAGCCGGCGTTCGTGCTCGATGCGCATCCGGTGCCACCCGGCACAGCGGGGACGTACCAGGTGCAGGGCGTGGACCAGGACGGCGTGGTCCTGTTTTCACAGGCGTTTGAGCCGACGGCGCTCGCCGATCAGCGCGGCGGGGACGACAGCCATTTCGCGTTCGCGGTTCCATTGTCCGACATGATTCAGAGCCGCCTCGCTGCTCTGCACGTGCTCGGTCACGGCAGGCAGTTCGTCCGGACCACCGCGGCCGGCTCCGCCCCGGGCGTTGCTCCGGCGGCGCCGCAGGGCCTCGTCCCATCGTGGCAGGGTCAGGAAGCGGCCATCACCTGGGACACGCTCGCGGTGCCCCTGGTCATGGTCCGGGACCCCGGTACGGGTCAGATCTTGTCTATCGCACGGCGGGGAAGAGTCGTGGTCCGTTCCGCAGCGGACTTCGACTTGATCTTGTCGGATGGGGTCCGCAGCAGGGTGCAACGGGTGCAGGCGCCTTAGCGTTCGGGCGGAGATCGCCGGCCAAACTCCCGCGCCAGGATTCCGATTCCCGCCCACTGCCCTTTGCGTCTGGGCACCCCCCGATAAATCGAGATCAACGCGATCCACGTCAGCCAGCTGACTCGCTCGGGCCACGACAGCGCTCGCAGCATCAGCCAGGGCTGGGTGTAGGCCGCGTTCCAGGATGGCAGGTCGCCCTGCGCGAGGGCGATCGGGCGCGCGAGGACCTGGTTGTCCTTGAACCCGTGCGACCCTTCGCGCGCCAGATTCCACACGCACGTCACCTTGCCCCATCCGTGGTTGTCGCTGGCGCCGGTGGCGAGCAGGTCGTGGTGGCTGGCGAGCGCGACCACCGCGCGACGATCCACCGACGGGAACTCGAGCGCCTTCGGGGCGCAGTTGACGATCTCGAATCCGTCCACCCCGGCGGCCACGAACTGGTCGAGGTCGTCCCAGTGGTTGCGCCAGTACTCGGGGAGTGAGGCGATGGCGATCGCCCCCTGGGTGTGCAGCGCGGCAAACAGGCCCACCATCCCGGGTGTGTCGTGGGAGTAGGGGGTGAGGTCGATCAGCGACGTGGTGCCGAGCTGCACGATGTGCTGGCGGTACACGCTCCATTCGGCGCCGGGCAGGAGCGGAATGACGGCGTCATTCGAGCCGTCGTAGGGCACGTTGTGGTCGGTGACATAGGCCGCCTGGAAGCCCTGCGCCACATGCCACTGGGCCAGGCGCGCGGTCGTCCACCCGTGCCGCCCATCGTGGGACGCGGCCGTATGAGCATGAAAATCCAGGACCGTGACGCCGGTCTGCGCGGTCACGAGCCGCGGGACGGGGCGCGGGAGGAGCACGGCCAGGGCGGCGAGGGCGACGGGCGTAAGCCCTCCGACCAGCGTCCGCCAGATGCGCCGGGCGCGTGAAGCGGGCCGCGCCGCCCCGATGGCGGCGAACAGCAGCACCCAGCTAACGAGCAGGAAATACGCCCGGTCCAGGCTCAACTGGGTGAGTGCGTCGAGCAGGTTGGAGACGGGTGCCAGGACGATGTAGCCGAACGGCAGCGACAGCTCCGCGTCGCCCGCGGGCGAGCCGGTCACCGCATCCACCAGCGCGGGGAGCGGAACGAAGGCCGCGGCGAGCACCGCGAGCCCCAGCGCCACCCCGAGCAGGTGGCGGCGCATCTTCCCCACCTCTAGAATCCGTACATGAACGGTCGCACACAAGCTACCGGTTGGAGCGCTCGCGGTCGACCCTCGGCGGGGACCGCGTGATCCCCCCGTTTCTGCCCGTGCTGGGCGCGGTAGCGGTGGCGGGAAGCGTGATCGCCGCGGTGCTGGTCCGCGAGCGGCGGCGCCGGGCGGCGCTCGAGGAGTACTGTCTCGTCCGGGGGTACCGCTTCGAGCGCGAGCGGAGCGGCGCCGAATCGTCGCTCGCCGGGACGTTCCCGGTCTTCAAACAGGGGCGCCGGCGCCGCTGGGGTGCCACGATTAACGGACAGGTGGGCGGCCGGCCGTTCACGGCGTTCGAGTACACCTACGTGACGCGTGGCGGGAACAGCAACCAGCAGCACCGCCTCACGGTGCTCCTGTGGGAGGCGCCGGAAGCGGCTCTGCCGCGCTTCAGTCTCGTTCCCGAGGGGTTCTTCCGCCGTCTAACACAGCGCTTCGGGGTGCAGGATTTCGACTTCGACGAGGATGCCGAGTTCTCTAGGGGCTACCAGCTCCAGGGCGACGACGAGCGTGCCGTGCGGGCGCTGTTCACCGCGGCGCGCCGCGCCTATCTCACCGCCGAGTCGCCGGACGGGCGACGCGTGCCGCAGCACCACCTCGCGGGTGCCGGCACCCAACTGGTCTGGTGGCGCGACGGGCGGCTGCCCGGCCCGGACGATCTCGACCAGCTGATCGCCGACGGTGACCGGCTGCGGCGGCTGTTTCTGGAGGACAGGGGCGCCACATGAAGCGTTTCGCTGATCTTCCCGACATCGTGCTCGGCCCGCTGCAGGACCGTTCCGACCCCGATTGGCAGCTCGCGTCGGCAGGAGAATGGACGCCGGCGCAGATCGTCGAGCACCTCGCCCTGGCGCTGGAATTGTGCGCCACCGGATTCGAGCAGCGTCGCGCGCGCGATCCGATGGTGCGCCGCCCACAGACCCTGAAGGAGCGAATTGCGCGGGCCCTGGTGTTCGGATTGGGATGGTTTCCCCCGCGGCTGCGGGCACCGGAGCGGACGACGCCCCCAGCGCACGTCGACCGCGCGGCGGCCGAGGCTCACTTCCGCCAGGGCGTCGAGCGCACGCAGCAGCTCGCGCAGCTGCTCCTGCCTGCCCGCGGGGGCGACCTGTTCGTGAAGCACCCGAGGATGGGAGATCTCACCTTCCCGGAGTGGCTGGAATTCCACGTGATCCACGCCCGGCATCACGCGCGGCAGATCCGAGCCCGGTTGCGGCGATGAGCCGGCGCAAAAAACCGCCGCTCACCGTCCGGGTGCCCAACCCCAAGGCACCGGCGAAACGACGGTTGAAGGTGCCGTCCCACAAAGTCCATCGGTCGAAGAAAGCCTACCAGCGACGCCCCAAGCACCCGGGGCGGGAATCGAGCTAGAGCGGGAGCTGCAGGCGCGCGACGCAGCCCTGGGCGCCCCCCCCGTCGCTACGGTTGGCGAGGGTGAGCCGGCCGCCGTGCGCCTCGGCGATCTGCCGCGACAGCACGAGGCCGATCCCGGATCCGGTGGGCTTGGTGGTGAAGAACGGCACGAACAGGTTCGAGGTCTCCGGCAGCCCGGGCCCGTCGTCCTGAACGACGACGTCGAGCGTGTTTCCGGTGGGCGCCCAGCGCACCCGCACGCCGCCACCGGTCGTGAGCGCCGCGTCCACCGCATTGGCGATCAGGTTGATCAGCAGCTGGTCCAGCTGATCGCCGTCGGCACGCAGCATGACCCGGGGCCCGTCGATCACCTCGACCGGGAGCCGGGTCTCGAGGCGGGCCACGCGCGCCACCCAGGCGGCGACGTCCACCTGTCCGAGCTTGGGCGTGGGAAGGCGGGCGAGGCGAGCGTAGGAAGCGAGGAAGCGGGTGAGCGATTCCGAGCGCTTGGCGATCAAGTCCAGCCCGCGCTCCAGGTCCTCGCGCGGGACTTCGGTGGCGCCGTTGCGGGACACGAGCTCCTGCAGCCGCTGGGCCACCGACTTGATCGGCGTGAGGGAGTTGTTGATCTCGTGACCGAACACGCGGATGAGCCGCTGCCACGCCTGGCGCTCTTCCTCGCGCAGGGCGCGGCTCACGTCGGCGAGCACGACGAACTGATGCGGGCGGCCGCCCTGACGGAACCCGCCGCGGCGCACCTCCCAGCGTCCGCGCGCCGCCGGGAAGCCAAGCTCGATGACGCGCGGCGCGTCGCCCTGCAGGCACGCGCCGAGTCCCAACTCCTCGGCGCTCCGCCCCAGCAGCCGCTCCGACGGTTGGGCCAGCAGACGCTCGCCGCTGGCGTTCACGAGGCGCAGCGCCTGGTCCTGGTCGAACGCGAACACGGCCACATCGATCTCCGCCATCACCCGCTGCAGCAGTGCCGTGGCCTCGAGGGCGCCGAGGCGGCGCTCCTTCAGCTCGTCGGTGAGGATGTTGAGCTCCAACATGACGAGGCCGAGCGCGTCCTCCGCGTTGTGGCGGCGGGCGCGCAGGGAATAGTCCTGCTCGCGCAGGGCGGCCAGCATGTTGGAGAGCGTCTGCAGCGGACGCACGACCCGCTCGCGCAGCGCCAGCGCGAAGGCGAGCCAGGTGCCGACGAGCAGGACGGCGAGGGTCCAGCGGGTGCGGTCGCTCGCGTCGCCGGACCAGAGCAGCCACAGGACGACGACGATCGCCGGCAGGCCGCCCAGCAGGGCAAGACGGAAGACCTGCTGCTCGTGCGGGGTCCTGGCGCGCCGGGTCAGAGACTGTGGCGCTGCAGGCGCCGGTAGAGGGCGCTGCGGGAGAGGCCGAGGGCTTTGGCGGCGGCGCTCACGTTGCCTTCGAAGCGGGCGAGCGCCTTCTGGATCAGCACCCGTTCGACCTCTTCGAGGCTCAGATCCTCCAGACGGGCGGATCCTTCCCCCGGCGGGCGCAGGTTCAGGTCGGCGGGGCGCACGATGTCCCCTTCGGCGAGCAGCACGGCGCGCTCGATGGCGTGGGCCAGCTCGCGCACGTTCCCCGGCCAGCCGTAAGCGAGCAGCGAGCGCATCGCGTCGGGATGGATCCGCGCCGCGGGCTTGCGATAGCGGGCAGCGTACACACCCAGGAAGTGGGTCGCGAGCAACGGGATGTCCTCGCGCCGCTCGCGCAACGGCGGTAACCGGATCTCGATCGTGTTGATGCGAAACAGCAGGTCCTCGCGGAACCGTCCGGCGGCGACCTCGGCGGCGACGTCGGCATTCGTCGCGGAGAGCACCCGCAC
>JBGPHP010000029.1:0-20619 GCA_041484445.1 Gemmatimonadota bacterium | reverse complement strand
TAGAGAGGTTCCCAGCTTGCCGCCCTCCGCCACGACCCCCATGATTGGGCGTGCGTCGCATTCTCCTATGGGTGGGAGCCCTCGCCTTCGCCGGCTGGGAGCTCGTCGGGGTGCTGCTTTGGGTCGGTGCGGCTGGCTCGTTAGGGGTCGCCAGCGCACAAACGTGGGAGCGGCTGCGCTCGGATTGGTATCTGTTGATCGTCGTCACCGATCATCTGGTCATTGCGGGGGTCGTGCTGCTCTGGGTCTGGGGTGATATGGGCCAGCGCGGCTGGTCGTTGCGGATACGGCTCGCCTGGCTGGCGGCCCTCATCGCGCTCGGCACTCCGACCCTCCTCGTCTACCTCGCCGAGCGCCCGCTGGCCCGCGGACCGGGCCCCGCATCCGCTTGAGGGCACCGCGGTGACGCATGCAACTACTCCGATTCAGCACAGGAGGCGCTCATTCATGAACAGCCGGAGCTTGGGAATCGCACCGTTCGTCGCCGTCGCGCTCGCCGCCACAGTCGCTGGCCTGCCCACCCTCGCTCGGGCGCAGGCCACTGTCCCCGACCGCTCGAAGGACCGTGGCACGGGGATTCCCGCCTCGATGTTCGGGACCTACATCGAACGCGGCCAATTGCTCCTGTTCCCGTTTGGGGCGTACACACGGGACCATGACCGCGAGTACAACCCGACCAGGCTGGGCTTCGGATTGGACCAGGATTTCCGCGGCCACTTCCGGAGCACCGAGGTCCAGATCTTCGCGGCCTATGGGGTGACCGACTGGCTCGCGCTGGAGTTCGAGGCCAGCCGCATTCGAGCGACTTTCGACAAATCGCCCAGTGACGGCTCCGCCCTGCCCGCGCGAGTCAAGGAATCGGGCCTCGCGGACATCGAAGGGCATCTGCGCCTGCGGGTGTTGCGCGAGACCGACGGCCGTCCGGAAGTCTTCGGGTTCGTGGAGATCACGGCTCCCTCACAGCGGCGCACGCTGTTCATCGGCGATAAGCAATGGGACGTCCGCCCCGGCCTTGGGGTCGTCAGAGGGTTTTCGTGGGGCACGATGACGTTTCGGACCAACCTCGAATACAACCGCGATGACCGGCATCTCGACCTGGGAGAGTCGTCGATCGAATACCTCCGGCGCCTGTCCCCCGCCTGGCGCCTGAATCTCGCCATCGAGGGTGGGGAAACCGGAGCGCCGGACGAGTGGGAGCTGGTCACGGGAGTGCAATGGCGCCTGAGCGATTTCCTCCTCGTGAAAGCCGACAACGTGGTCGGGCTCTTTTCGAAGGCCACCGACTGGTCGCCGCAGATCGGCCTGATGCTGGCGCTGCCGCGTTGATCTCCGCGGTCGTCGTTAAGCCCTCACTCAGGGGTCGAGTCGGGCCCAGAACGCCCAACCACCCGTGAACTCCGTAACCGCGAACACCATCTCGTTTCGGCCCTGCTTGAGCGGCAGATACAGCGCGTTGCCCACCATGTCCAACGCGGACAGGCCCAGGTCGCCCGACCGAAGACGGGACGGGTTTATGCCGAAGAACAGCGGCTGGCCGTTGCAGTAGACCGCGGCGCCATCGCTGTAGCCGAACAGCATCCGTCGCAACTCGGTGCGGTCGGATGGTGCCGCTTTGCCCCGGACGGAAGAACACGACTTCGGAGTTTTCGGCCGACGTCGCGTGGAAGACGGCGCCCATGAAGTTCCCGCCCACGGGTGTCGCCATGTCGTATTCGATCGAGCCTTCCCGAAAGTCCGCGCCGGTCGCCAGCGCAACGCCACGGTTGATATAGAGGCTGGGCCGTCCGAGGTAGGTGGCGAAGCGGAAGAAGGAGAATGGGACGAAACGCTCCTGGAGGGCTGCGAACCGCCGTACGGCGTCGACGACCTTAGGCGGGCGCCTCCTCGAACTCCCCCTCCCAGCGCGCAATGACCACGGTCGCAAGACAGTTCCCGACCACGTTCACCGACGTGCGCGCCATGTCCATCAGCTCGTCGATACCGAGAATCGCGAGGATGGGCCACTCCGGGAGCCCGAACGACGCCGCGGTGGCGAGGAGGATCACCAGCGTCGCCCGCGGCACGCCCGCCACGCCCTTGCTCGTGAGCATCAGCGTGAACACGATCCCGAGCTGCTGCCCGAACCCGAGGTGGATCCCGGCCGCCTGCGCCACGAAGATCGTGGCCAGCGACAGGTACAGCGTGGAGCCGTCGAGGTTGAAACTGTAGCCGGTGGGGATGACGAACCCCACGATCTTCCACGGCACGCCCAGCTCGTGCATCCGTTGCATCGCCAGCGGCAGCGCCGCTTCGGAGCTGGTGGTCGCGAAGGCGATCGATACGGGCTCGGCGATCGCGCGACCGAAGCGGCGCAGCGGCACCCGTGCGATGAGGGCCACGGGCAGGAGGACCAGCAGGAGAAAAGCGATGAGGGCGACGTACAGCGTCGCGAGTAGCTTGAACAGGTTGAAGAGGATCCCAAGTCCCATGTGCCCGACGGTGTAGGCGATCGCCGCTCCCACGCCGATAGGCGCGAAGTACATCACCAGTTTGGTGAACTTGAACATCACCTCCGCCAGACCCTCGCAGAACGTCAACACCGGTTGGCGCTTGGACTCGTTGACGAGCGCCAGGGCGATACCGAACAGGACGCTGAAGACGACGATCTGCAGCACGTGTCCCTCGGCGACCGCCTTGGCGACGTTTTCCGGAAACGCCTGGAGGATGGCTTCCGCGGCCGTCAGCGCCGTGGCCGAGACGCCCGCGGTCTCAGTCACGGCCGGCGGCGTCACGCCGACACCGGCGCGCGACAGATTGATCGCCGCCAGCCCGATGAACAGCGCGACCGTCGTGACGGCCTCGAAGTAGAGGATCGCCTTGAGACCCATGCGGCCCACCTGCCGTAGGTTCGGATGCCCGGCGATGCCGACCACGAGTGTGGCGAACAACAGGGGCGCGATGATGGTCTTGATCAACCGCAGGAAGATCTGGCTCAACAACCGCGCCGATTGACCGATCGCCGGCCAATCGTGACCGATCTCGGCGCCCAGCGCCATGGCGACGAAGATCCAGGTGGTGAGCGAGCGCCGCCGCCAGGCGTAGAGCACGAGCCCCGTGAGCCCCACCCAACGGCCGATGAATCCCAGCGTGGGGTGGTCCACCAGCCAGGCGACAGCGGCGAACAGCGCACCGCCGGACACCAGCACGAGGGCGAGCACGCCGACGCGGCCCGCCCGACGGGGCGATGGGATTCCAGCCGTATCAGTCATGAGGGTCCGCGACGCTACCGCGAGTCGCTTGGCCCGTCAAGCCGCGTCAGCGTCCGGGCCGAGTCCACCCTCCCCGGCTCTTGACCGGACGCCCGAGACCATTGTATTTAACTAATAAGTTAAATAAGAGGGCCCAATGGCCACCATGTCATCCGATCAGCTCAGCACCACGTTCGCCGCCCTTGCCGACCCGACCCGACGGGCGATTCTGGCGCGTCTGGCCTCCGGCGGAGCGTCGGTGACGGAGCTCGCTGAACCGTTCGACATGAGCCTGCCCGCCGTCTCGAAGCATCTCAAGGTGCTCGAGCGCGCCGGCCTGGTCGTGCGCAGCCGCGAGGCGCAGTGGCGCCCCTGCCGGCTCGAGGCGAAACCGCTGCGCGGCGTCGCCGACTGGGTCGAGCGCTATCGGGCACTGTGGGAGCAGCGCTTCGATCGCCTGGACGTCTACCTGCGAGAACTGCAGCGAAAGGAGAAGAAACATGGCCGCAAGAACTGATGTCGCCGCGGAGCGGACGGAGCGTGTCCTCCTCATCACGCGCGTGTTCGACGCGCCGCGCGAGCTCGTGTTCAAAGCGTGGACCGAGCGCGAGCACCTGATCCATTGGATGGCTCCCAGAGGCTTCACCATCCCTGCCGCCGGCGGCGACCTCCGGCCGGGCGGGGCGTGGACGACGACCATGCACCCGCCCCAGGGCCCCGACCTGCGCCTGCAGGGGGTCTACCGCGAGATCGTACCACCCGAGCGGCTCGTCTTCACCCACGCCTGGCTGGACGACGAGGGGAAGCCCGGTCACGAAACGCTGGTCACCGTCACGTTCGCCGAGCGCGGCGGGAAGACCGAGGTCACGCTGCGCCAGGCAGAATTCGAGTCGGTCGCCGAACGCGATGGGCACCGGGGAGGCTGGACCGAGTGCTTCGAGCTGCTCGCCGAACGGCTCGCCGCGCTGCAAGGCGGCCGAGCCTAGCCGTCCCGTTCGACCCGATCTCTCGGCGCCGCATGGACTTGGCCCCGCTGTCGATGGCGCGGGGCCTCGTTCGTCGTACCAATGGAGCCGGGACAGTCCCGCTCCCGACCACTCACGGAAAGAGAGCAGAGGATGCGATTCATGATGGTGGTAATCCCCCAGGGGTACGAGAACGCGGCGGCGGACTTCGTGCCCTCCGCCGACCTCGTCGCCAAGATGACCAAGTACAACGAGTCCCTGAACAAGGCCGGCGTGCTGCTCAGCCTCGAAGGGCTCACACCACCGGCCAAGGGAGCCCGGGTGCGCTTCTCCGGCGGCAAGGCCAACGCAACCGACGGGCCCTTCGCCGAGGCGAAAGAGGTCATCGGCGGCTACTGGATGATCCAGGCGAAGTCGAAGGCGGAGGCCGTGGAGTGGGCCAAGCGCGCGCCGATGCTGGACGGCGATATCATCGAGGTGCGACAGGTACACGAGATCGAGGATTTCCCGCCCGACGTCCAGAAGGCAGCGGGGAGGTAACCATGAAATTCCTTTCGATCGTGAAATCGGCCGAGGGCCAGGGGCCCGCGCCCCAGGCGCTGCAGGACGCCATGGCCAAGCTCACCGCGGACTCGCTCAAGGACGGCTCGCTGCTCCAGTCCGGCGGCCTCGGCGCCAGCGCCAGCGGCTTTCGGGTGCGCAGCGCCGGAGGGAGGCTGTCGGTGATCGACGGGCCCTTCACCGAGGCCAAGGAAGTCGTCGGGGGCTACGCCGTGCTCGAGTGGGCGTCACGGGAGAAGGCGGTGGAATCGGCGCTCGCGTTCATGCGGCTGCACAGCGAGCACTGGCCGTCGTGGGAAGGCGAGTGCGAGGTGCGCCCCATCACGTTTTTCGCTCCGTGACGTCCGACGCCCATCGTGCGATCGAGGCGGTCTGGCGGATCGAGTCCGCCCGCCTCATCGCCGGTCTGGCGCGGATCGTGCGCGACGTCGGCCTGGCCGAAGATCTGGCCCAGGACGCCCTCGTCGCCGCGCTGGAGCGGTGGCCGGAGTCGGGCGTCCCGGACAACCCGGGCGCCTGGCTCATGGCCACCGCCAAGCACCGCGCGATCGACCAGCTGCGCCGGGGCAAGATGCTCGAGCGCAAGCACGCGGAGCTTGGGGTCGAGCTGGAAGCCCGCCAGGAAAGTCCCGAGGGCGACCTGGACGCCGCGCTCGACGACGACGTCGGCGACGATCTTCTGCGCCTCATCTTCACGACCTGTCATCCGGTGCTCTCGACCGAGGCGCGCGTGGCGCTCACCCTCCGACTGCTCGGCGGCCTGACGACCGAGGAGATCGCCCGGGCGTTCCTCGTCCCCGAGCCCACCGTCGCCCAGCGGATCGTGCGGGCCAAGCGGACCCTGGCCGAGGCTCGCGTCCCGTTCGAGGTCCCCCGGGCCGCCGACCGCGCCGACCGGCTCATGTCGGTGCTCGAGGTCCTGTACCTCATCTTCAACGAAGGCTACTCGGCCACCGCCGGCGACGACTGGCTGCGGCCGGCGCTGTGCGAGGACGCGCTCCGACTCGGCCGCATCCTGGCCGAGCTGACGCCGGCCGAGCCGGAGGTCCACGGCCTCGTGGCGCTGATGGAGATCCAGGCCTCCCGCGCGCATGCGCGGGTGGGCCCATCAGGAGAGCCGATCCTGTTGCTCGAGCAGGACCGCTCGCGCTGGGACCACCTGCTCATCCGCCGCGGCCTCGCCGCCCTGGCGCGCGCCGAGTCCCAGGGCGGCACCCTCGGACCCTACGCGCTGCAGGCGTCCATCGCCGCCTGTCACGCGCGGGCCGCGACTCCCGAGGAGACGGACTGGACGCGCATCACGGCGCTCTATGACGCGCTCGCCCAGCTCACGCCGTCCCCGGTGGTGGAGCTCAACCGGGCCGTCGCCTACGCCATGGCGTTCGGTCCCGCGGCGGGCCTCGAGATCGCGGACCCGCTGGTAACGGAGCCGTCGCTCCGGCACTACCATCTGCTGCCGGCGGTCCGGGGCGACTTTCTCGCCAAACTGGGCCGCTTCGACGAGGCGCGGGCGGAGTTCGAGCGTGCCGCCTCGCTGACGCGCAACGCACGCGAAACCAGGCTCATGCTCGAGCGCGCGGCCGCGTGCGCACCCCGTTCTCCATGATTTGACCGCCAGAAGCGGAGTGTCGCAGTCCCCGCTCGGTGGTATCGTGAGCGGAGTGAGACACGAGATTCCATGGGCATGGGGTGAGCCGCGTCCGGTCGGGTCGCCGCCATACGGTCGGCATCATCTTCCACGACGCGCAATGATCCCCCGGGAGACGAATCGTGCATAGGGCGCAGCTGCTCGTGCGACTGGACAAAGCGTGGGCCGCGTTCACGGCTTCCTACGAGGACCTGTCGGAAGCCGACCTCCTGGAACCGGGCGTCACCGGCGCCTGGTCGGTACGGGATATCATCGCGCACGTGACGTGGTGGGAGGAGGAGGCACTGCAGCACCTGCCGCACATCCTGCGGGGCGAGACGCCGCCACGGTACTCGGTGACCTATGGCGGCATCGATGCGTTCAACGCCCTCATGACGCAGCGGAAACGGCAACTGTCGCTCGCCGACGTGCTGCGGGAGCAGGAGCAGACGCATGGGCGCCTCATCGCGCTCATCGAGCGCGCGCCGGCGGATCAGATCACGACCGACACGCGCTGGCGGCACCGCCTGCGGCTCGACACGTACGGCCACTATCCGAAGCACACGGCGGCGATCCGGCGGTGGCGCGCCGGTCGCTGACTACTCCGCCCGCAGCGTGTTGGCGGGGTCGACCCGCGCCGCGCGCCACGCCGGGATGCTGCACGCGAGCGCGGCCACCCCGCCGAGCAACGCGATGACGCCGAGATAGGTGGGGGGATCGAGGCGCGACACGCCGAACAGCATCGCCACGATCGCCTGCGACGCCGCGACCGCCCCCGCCAGGCCGAGTACCACCCCGAGTCCGGTGAGCGTCATGCCTTGGCGCATCACGAGCGCCAGGATGTCCCGGCGCGAGGCCCCGAGGGCCGCGCGCACCCCGATCTCGCGCGTCCGCTCCGCCACGCTGCCCGCCAGGACGCCGAAGATCCCCGCGGTCGCCAGGACCAGGGCGGCGAGCGCGAACGCGGCGAACACGATCAGCGCGAAGCGGCGCTCGGCCGTCGAAGCGGCGAGCAGGCGATCCATCGTCGCGACGCGCACGACCGGCTGGTCCTTGTCCACCGACCACACGGCCTGGCGCACGGCGGGCGCGAGGCCTGCCGCGTCGCGGCTCGTCCGGACCACGAGCGACATCGCGCGATCGGCGAAGGGCCATTGCCGGGCCGGAATGTAGACGGCGTCCGACTCGTTCAGCGCCAGCGACAGCTGCTTCACGTCGCCGACGACCCCGACGATGGCGTACGGCCCGGCCGGGCCGATCCGCAGTCGCTGACCGATCGGGTCCGCGCCGTGGAATCGCGCCCGCGCCAACGACTCGCTGATCAGCGCGACCAGCGGCGCGGTGGCGCCGTCATGGTCGTCGAGCGCGCGGCCGAGGTGGAGCGGGATGTGCAAGGTCCGGGCGTAGTCCGCGCTCACGGCATAGCGGAATACCGGGTACGTCTCGGCCGGCCGGGTCGGAGTCGCTTCGAAGGACGCGCCGTACTCGTCGCGGTCCCCGCTCAGCGGCAGCTGGCTGGTCAGGGCGGCCGCGGCCACCCCGGGCGTGCCGCGGACGGCCCCCAGCGCCCGGTCGAACAGCCGGAACGCGTCGCTATCCTGATCGAACCGGTGCCCGGCGATCTGGACCTGCATGGTCAGCAGGCCGGCCGAGTCGAAGCCCACGGGCACGGCGAACAGTCGCTCCAGGCTGCGCAGCAGCAACCCCGAGCTGACGAGCAGCACGAGCGCCAGGGCAACCTCCGCGACGACGAGCGCGTTACGGGTGCCGCGGTGGCCGCCGGCAGTGCGCCGGGTACCGTGCTGCAGCTCCTGCTGGGGATCGCTGCGCGCCGCCTGGAGCGCCGGGATCAGGCCGAAGGCGAGGCCGATGAGCGTGGTGAGCCCCAGGGCAAACGTGAACATCGCGCCGTTCACCTGGATCGCGCCGACGCGGGGCAGGCCCGGCGGGGTGAGCGCCACGAGGGCGCGGATCCCGAGCATGGCCACAGCCGCGCCGACGACGCCGCCCAACGCCGCGAGCGCCAGACTCTCCGTCAAGAGCTGCCGGATCAACCGGGGATGACCGGCACCGAGCGCCGCACGGAGCGCGAACTCACCGCGCCGCTGTACGCCGCGGGCGAGGAGCAGGTTCGTGACGTTCACGCACGCGATCACCAGCACCAGCAGCACCGCGCCGAAGATGGCGAGCAGCGCCGGCCTGACCCCGCGGGTCAGCTCGTCGTGGAGCGAGGCGACGGCGAACCGGGTGTTGGGGTCGTAGGTCGCCGGGTGTCGTGCCTCCAGCATGGCGCGACCGTGCGCATCGGTCTCCCGGGTCGCCTGGTCGATGCCGACCCCCGACCGGAGCCGCCCGATCGTGCGCAGGTGATGCCCCCACTCCCGGCCCTCCACCGGCAGTGAGGCGTCGTACTGCAGGGGCGCCCACAGCTCGGCGTCCGCGGCCAGCACGTTCTCGAACCCTGCGGGCATCACCCCGATGACGGTGAAGCGGTCGTCGTCGAGGGCGATGGGACGCCCCACGATCGCGCGGTCGCCGGCGAAGCGCCGCCGCCAGAGCGCGTCGCTCAGCACGACGACGTTCGGCCCGCGGACGCGGTCGTCGGAGGGCGTGAAGCTCCTGCCCAGGGCCGGCGCGATGCGCAGCACCTGGAAGTAGCCCGCGCTCACGCGCTGGCCCTCCAGGCGCTCCGTTTGATCCGTACCCGTCAGGGTCGGCTGCCACGGTTTGAGCACGGCGATCGCCGCGAAGGAGCGTGCCCGATCCGTAAGCTCCCGATACATCGCGAACGTCCCGCCGTTGTGCGCTCCGGTGCTGCCGACCTCCAAGATCGACGTGATCCGGCCGGGTTCCGGATACGGCAGGGAGGCGAACAGGATCGGGTTCAGGACGCTGAAGATCGCCGTCGTCGCCCCGACGCCCAGCGCCAGGGTGAGCACCGTGACCGCCGTGAAGCCGGACGTCGCCCGGAGGCGGCGCGCGGCGTAACGCAGGTCGGCGAGGATCGATTCCACCAGATTCTCCCAGCCGACGCCGCGCACCTGCTCCCGTACGCCCGTGGCGTTGCCGAGCTCCAGCCGGGCCGCGCGCAGCGCGGCTTCGGGCGACAGGCCGCGCGCGCGGTGCGCCGCGGCGGCCTGCTCGAGATAGTCCTGCACCTCGTCGGCGACGTCCCGGTCCGCGCCGGAGCGATCGAACAGGGCCCGCAGGCCGCGGGTCAGCTGACGCCAGAGCACTTAGCCCTCCGCCTTCAGCAGCCGCGCGACCGCCGTCACACGGCGCGTCCAGTCCGCGGTCTCGAATTCGAGCTGCCGGCGGCCCGTCCGCGTGAGCGCATAGAACCGCGCGCGCCGCGCGTTGGCGGTCTGCCGCCACTCGGTGTCGAGCCATCCGGCGCGCTCGAGTCGCTGCAACGCCGTGAGGAGGGAGCCCGGGTTGACCTTGAAGACGCCGCGCGAGATCTGCTCGATGCGGCGGGCGATCCCGTAGCCGTGCATCGGCTCGAGGCTGAGCGTCTTGAGGATCAGCAGGTCGAGCGTACCCTGAATGACATCGGTGCTCGGCTCGTCCACGGGGGCTCCGGATCGGGGATGGACCCACGTTCGCCGCCTACATCTTGATTGTCAAGATGTGATGGTCAACTCAAACACCCGGCGGCCTCGCTAGCGCGGGATCTGGACCCACCGGTCGGCCACCCCGATGGTTTGCGCGAGGTGCATCGCCAGCTGCCGACCCCCCCAGCCCCCGTGCGCGACGACGGCGCAGCCCTGCCCTCGGGCGGGAAGCGCCACCACCAGGGTGACATCGTCCCCGGCTGCGGTCCAGGTGGTGCGCAGCGTGTCGGGGCCCGCGGCGGACCCCAGCGCATCCAGCAGCGCACGGCCGAGGGTCGCGACCCGGTCGCCGGACCCGGCTCCGTACGCCGCCGACCATGCGACTCGTTGCGAATCCGCCACCACCACGGTGACCCCCTCCACCGCGTATCGGTCCATGAGCCAGCGCGTCTCGGCGTCGAACCAACTCCGCCAGCGCTCACGCGTCCACGCAGCCGGCTCGCCCGGCGGCGGGCCGAATTCGGGCCGCCACAGCAGCAGTTTATGGTCGGGGTCCATGCGGACGGCGGTCACCGAATCCGGAACCGCGAGCCCGAAGGTCTGTTGGGAATCGCTCAGCTGCACCGTCCGAATCACGAGCCCCCGGCTGGCCTCGATCCACAGCTCCAACCGGAGGTGATAGACGTCGCCGCGCTGGCGCACCCGCACGTCGAGTCGCCGTCCGGCCGCCTCACGACGCTGCTCCCAGGCGAGGTCCAGCACGGGGGCCCCGGGACGGTCCAGCCACTCGCCGAAGAATCGAGCCAGACCGGTGTCCCGCGGCACCGCCCGGAGGAACGCCGTGCGCAGGTCCGCCAGAGACGCGCTCCCGCCGGCATGCCGACGGATGAACAACTGGAGGGTGCCGAAGAAGGCCTGGTCGCCGACCCGCTCCCGGAGCATGCGGTACACCATCGGCCCTTTCGCGCGCGCGATGAACGGGCTGTAGTCCGCCATCAGCGGCTCATCGGAGCCTAGCCGGACATACTGGAAGTAGGCGCGCTCGCTGAAATCCGGATTCCCTTCCACCAATTCCCATCGGGCGGCGCTGTCCCCGTCCGCCGCCTCCCGCACGAGGGCCACGGCATAGTTCGCGATCGCCTCGTCCATCATGTCATCGCCTGGGGGGCGCGAGTCCACCGTATTGGGAAGCCACATGTGCGCCAGCTCGTGCGCGAACAGCGGCACGTTCACCCCGGGCCCGTCAAGCGCGTCGGTGTGAGAGAGGAAATAGCCCTGCTCGGACCGCCCGCCAAATCCGGGGGGGGCGAGTGCCCGGGGCATTTCGGCGATCGCGAACGACTCGAATGGATAGGGTCCAAAGCGACGCGCGAGGATATCGACCATCCGGGGGATCGCGGCGGCGTACTCGGCTGCCCGGTCGGCGTGCTTGGGAAGCAGGTAGACGCCGACGCGCGCTGCCCCGATGCGGTGCCAGCTGGCATGGTACGGCGCAGCGATGAAGCTGCGGGCGATCGGTTGTGATGCACGCCATGTCTCCGTTCGACCGGACGCGGTGACGGTGCTGTCGACCAGTCGGCCATTCGACAGTGAGCGCCACTCTGTGGGGATGGTGATCCGTGTGACGCCCGGGGCGCGCAGGCTCGGCTGACTGTCGACGGGCCACGCGGCGGCCGGATACCAGAGCCCGCCCCAGGAGGCGAAGGTCCCTTCCGCTCGCACCGCGAGCGAGCGTCCGAGTTCGCCGGGCGTGTGCCATCGTACCTGCAGCGTGATCCCTGCCCCACGCCGAACGGCACGGGGCAGGCGAACCATCACGGTGTCCCGGGCGCCGCTGAGCACTGCGCTCGCGCCCGCCGGAGGCACCACGGAGTCGAAAACCACGGATGGCGCCAGGACGAGATTCGGCCCACGCGACACGTCCCCCATGAATCGGAGTCGCACCCTGGCAGCGCCCTCGATGCGCCGAGTACCCGGGTCGACCCGGAGGTCGAGATCGAGCTCGACGAGCCTCCATCCGAGACCTGCTTCGGGCTCGTCCTGTGGACGCGTCAGACCGCTCAGCCCGACGAGGGCGAGGAGGATGGCTGGCGCTAGCGATGTGTGCCGGTGTCTCATAGCGTACACGAAAGAGAGCACAGCGGACCGACGCTAGAATGAATGCAACATTGTCCCTTGCCCGTGGACGCTTCTACGGCCGGCCGCTCGCCACGTCGGCGCTCGGCGGCGTGACGGTGACGGACAGCTGGTACGAGCCACGGACCTGCCTCCCGACGCACGGCCACGAACACGCGAACCTCTGCCTGGTCCTCACGGGCAGCTTCGACGATGCCTCCGGCTCAACTTCGCGGACCTGTCGGAGCGCTACGCTGCTCTACAGGCCTCCCGGCGAGCTCCATGCCCAGCGCTTCCACGCCGACGGCGCTCGTTGCGTCACGATCGAGCCGCCGCTCGGCTGGAGCGGGTACCTCGCGAGCCGTGGGGACCGGTCGGTGGACCTCCAGGGCCTCCCCGCAACGCTGGCGCTCCGGCTCTACTGCGCACTTCGGAACACGGAGGGCGCCGGTCCGTCGGACGGTTCGGATCTCGGCCGTCGACTGCTCAGTGCGACGGCGGTCAGAGTGCGGCTCCGTGAGCAGCAATTGCCGCCATGGTTCTACCAGGCTCGCGCGCTGCTGCTGGCGGATCCCACGCGACGCCTGCGGGTGGGCAGGCTGGCGGCGTTCGTCGGTGTGCACCCCGTGCATCTCGCCCGGACCTTTCGTAACGCGTTCGGACAGCGAGTCACCGACTTCGTCCTGCACCTGCGCATCCAGGCCGCGTGCCACCTCCTGCTCATCGGAGAGCGGTCGGTCAGCCGGATCGCCGCGAATCTGGGATTCAGCGACCACAGCCATCTGACCCGCATGTTCCTGCGCACGATGGGCCAGACGCCCAGCGCGTTTCGCAAACGCATGGCGGGACTACGACCCCTCCCGGAACCCTGACCCCCCCGAGGATGGCCCCCGGAAAAGATCAGCTGCCTGGGAACCCGCCGCGGACGACCGCAGGCGATATTCCCTCCATGACCACCTCCGCCCGCCCGGCGAAGCCCCTCGACCGCTCCATCGTCGAGGGGCCGCTCCGTCGCGCCGTCTGGATGCTGGCCTGGCCCACGATGGTGCAGAATCTCATCGGCGGGCTCCAGGGGATGGTCGATCACGCCCTCGTGGGACACCTGGTCGGGTACGCCGGCAACGCGGCGATCGGCGTAGCGATCCAGATCTTCATCGTCGTCATCGTATTCGTGATGTCGGTGTTCAGCGGGATGGGGGTGCTGGTGTCCCGCTTCGCCGGCGCCAACGAGCCCGAGAAGGTCAATCGCGCCGTGTACCAGGCGTTTCTCGCCGCCATCGCCCTGTGGGGACTGGTGCTGGCGCCGCTGGGCTGGGTGCTGGCGCCCTCGCTGCTCGGCCTGGTGCACGCGTCTCCGCTGGTCCGCGACCAGGCGCTGCCGTTTCTCCGTATCATGTTCGTCGGCAGCGTGGGAACGCTCTTCTTCTTCATGGTGAGCGGGGCGCTGCGGGCGGCCGGCGACGCCCGCACGCCGTTGCGCCTCGGCGTACTGCTCACGGTGCTGAACATCGCGTGCAACGTGGCGTTCATCACGGGTCTCGGACCCCTGCCCCGCATGGGCACCGCCGGCGCCGCGGTCGGCACCACGGTGGCGGGCCTCATCGTGAGCGGCTTCGCCGTGTACCTGCTGTTTTCCGGTTCACTCCCGGTGATCTGGCACCGCGGGATGGACTGGCGACCCGATTGGAGCATCATCCGGGCGCTGTTCCGCTTCGGCCTGCCCACGGGCATCCAGGGAATCGCGATGAACGTCGCCGGGGTGATGCTGCTCCGGTACATCGGGTCCCTCCCGCAGAGCGCCGAAGCGCAGGCCGCCTTCGCGGTGGGCTACACCGAGCTGTTCTCGTTCATCACGTGGACGTCGGTGGGGCTGATGGGAGCCGCCGCCACGGTGGCGGGTCAAAACCTGGGGGCGCACCGCCCCGACCGCGCGGTGGCGGGCGTGCACGTGGCCGCGGGGATCGGCATCGGCCTCGCCGCGGCGATCGGCGTGCTCTTCCTCACCATCCCGCGCATCCTGCTCGGCCTGTTCGGCATGACCGACCCCGGTGTCGTCGGGATCGGAGTGCAGCTGCTCGCCTTCCTGAGCATCTCCGGGCTGTTCGTCACCGTCGCCCTCAATTACACCGGCGGCCTCCAGGGCACGGGCGACACCCGTTCCCCACTCTTCATTTCAATCGTGTCGCAGATCGTCGTGCCGCTCGGGCTGTGCGCGCTGATCCAGACCACGCGCGGCCTGCGGCCCGCCGACATCTGGACGGCGATCCTGCTGGGCCACATCACCCGCTGCGCGCTGAGCGTGCTGCGCTTCCGCCAGGGTAAGTGGCGCACCATTACGGTCGAGGTAACGCGATGACCCAGGCTGCCGATCGCTGCCGCGTATTCCGCCAGCTCCATCAGGCGGGCTGTTTCGTGATCCCCAACCCGTGGGACCAGGGCAGTGCCCGGCTGCTCGCCCGGCTGGGGTTTCCCGCGCTCGCCACCACCAGCTCCGGATTCGCCTGGTCGCTGGGCCGGAAGGACAACCAGGTATCGCTCGAGGAAGCCCTGATTCACATGCGATCGATCGCCGCGTGCGTGGACGTCCCCGTCAACGCCGATTTCGAAGGCGGCTTTGCGACCGACCCGGCGGCCGTCGGCGCCAACGTCGCCGCCGCGACGGCCACCGGGGTCGCCGGGCTCTCGATCGAGGATTCCACGGGGGACGCCGCGCACCCGCTCTTCGATTTCACCCTCTCGGTGGAACGCGTCCGGGCCGCCCGGCGAGCGATCGACGACAGCCACACGGGGATCCTGCTCACCGGCCGGTCCGAAGGCTTCATCGTCGGCCGCCCCGATCTCGGCGAGACGATTCGCCGCCTTATCGCCTATGCCGCAGCGGGGGCGGACTGCCTGTACGCACCCGGCATCCGCACCAAGGCCGACATCGCGGCGGTCGTGCAGGCGGTCGCCCCGAAGCCCGTCAACGTACTGGTCGGCAGCGACTTCACCACGGTGGCCGAGCTGGCCCGGGCGGGCGTGCGGCGCATCAGCGTCGGTGGGGCGCTGGCTCGGGCCGCGTGGGGCGGGTTTCTGCAGGCGGCGAAGGAAATCGCGGAACAGGGGACGTTCACGAGTCTCTCGCGTGCCGTCCCCTTCGCCGAAATCGAGGGCGCGTTCGTGTGAAGTGAACGCTCGCCCGATGCCGTGACGCCCCTCTGGCAGGGCAAACAGCTCCGGACGCTCATCCCCGCTGCCGATCTATCGGTCATCGACGGCGCGGGACACATTCCCTTCATCGAGGCGACGCAGGCCTTCGATAGGGTGCTACTGGAATTCCTGAGCCGGCACCAGCGCTGTCAGGCTCCGGACGCCTGCCGGCCACGATAGGCCAGCGCCAGCATGATGGCGCTGATGACGACGTGCGGCAGGTTCAGGAGGACGTTCGAGACCACCGGGTGGTGCTGGATGAACCCCGTGATCAGGTAGATCGCCGCGTCCACGGCGTAGTACCATCCGAATGCCGCCAGGCTGAGCCGGCTGGCGCGCGCGGAGATCAGGGCCGTGGCCAGCAGGACCGCCGCCGTCAGCCCGTGCGTCACGTCGTCGGCCGCACCGATCATGTAGAGACCGAGCATCTTGTGCTCGCCGGTCGCGGACATCGCGACGTGGCCCTCACTGCCGTTGAGCTGTGGGATGTATCCGAGCGCCACGACGAGCGCGAAGAACAGGGAGAACCCGAAGGCACTCCAGCGCAAGGTCCGATCCGATGCCATGGTTCCGCTCCCGGAAAGACGTCAGGGCCGATAAGAGTACATCAACCCGTACGCGATGGCAGCGCCTGCGGCGCTGGCTCCGAAACGCCGGCCTGAGCCTGGCGGGCCTGCTGTGGTACGGGGCCGTCGTGAGCCTGATCGGATTCTGCCGGGCGCCCGCGGTTCCCGTCCCCGCCGTTCCCGATTCCAGCGTACGCGTCAGCGAGATCACCGGCCTGTATCCCGTCCGGATGGCCCGCGTCGTCACGCCGCACACCGTCGATGAAATCGCACGCGCCGTGGCGGCCTCTCCCGGTCCCATCTCGATCGGGGGAGGACGCTACAGCATGGGCGGACAAACGGCCACGCCGGACGGGGTGCAGCTCGACCTGCGCGAGTTCCGTGGCGTGGTGGCGTTCGACAGCGCGGCGCGGACCATCACCGTGCATTCCGGGACGCGCTGGCGGGAGGTCCAGGAAGCGATCGACCCGGCCGGTTTGGCGGTGAAGATCATGCAGACCTACAACACCTTCACGGTGGGTGGAGCGCTCTCGGTCAACGCCCACGGACGCTACATCGGTCAGGGCCCCCTCGCCCGATCGGTGCATGCCCTGACCTTGGTCCTGGCCGACGGACGCGTGGTCCGGACCAGCCCCCAGGAACGCCCGGAGCTCTTCTACGGTGTGATCGGCGGCTACGGCGCCCTCGGGGTCATCGCCGACGTGACGCTCGATCTCGCCCCCGACACGCGCGTGGAGCGCGTGGATTCCACCCTGCCGGTGGCCTCGTATCTGGCGTACTTCCGCAGCCGGGTGCAGCCCGACACGGGCGTCATCTTCCACAACGCCGACCTGTATCCGCCGGCCTATGAGACGGTGCACGCCGTGTCGTACGTCGCGACCACGCTCCCGGTCACGGTGCCGGAGCGGATTCAGCCGCGCGACCAGGCCTCGTGGACGCACCGCCTCGCCTACAAGACGATCACCAGCGGCCGGGTGGGCAAGTGGATCCGTCAGCACATCCTGGACCCGCTCATGTTCCGAGGCAATCCCGTCACCTGGCGGAACTACGAGGCCAGCTATGACGTGAGCGAGCTGGAGCCCGCCTCGCGGGAACGGAGCACCTATGTGCTCCAGGAGTACTTCGTCCCGGCGGACAGCCTGCCCGTCTTCGTGCCACGACTGCGGCGGATTCTCCAGTCCCACCGCGTGAACGCCGTCAACGTCTCCATTCGCCACGCGCTCCCGGATCCCGGCACCACCCTCGCCTGGGCCCCGAACGAAGTCTTCGCCTACGTTCTCTACTACAAGCAGGGGACGGGACCCGAGGCGGAGCAGGTAGTGGGGCGCTGGACGCGCGAGCTGATCGAGGCCGCGATCCAGAGCGGCGGCCGCTACTACCTGCCGTACCAGCCGCTGGCGACCCGCGCCCAGTTCGCCCGCGCCTACCCGGGGGCGACAGCGTTGTTCGCCGTGAAACGACGGGTCGACCCGACCGACAAGTTCACCAACACCCTGTGGGATCTCTATGAGCCGGATCGCCAGGGCCAGTTCGCGGACGTCTCGGCGGACCGGATGCCGGCGGTGCTTCCCGCCGAGGTGAGCGTTGCCCTGGATTCCGTCTCGGGCTACGTGAGGTCCGAAGGAGCCGAGTACCTCACGCATCCCGAGTGGGATCTCGTGTACAGCAGTGAGGCGTATGCGCGGTGGCTGCACGATGGGAAGCCACCCAGCGAGTTCCCCTATGTCCAGTCGGTGGGCACGTTCTGGCGCAGCTATGTCGCCACGTGGCAGGCCAGCCGGGCACGTGCGCCAGCGGGATTCGGCAACCACCTCATGCTGGGCGTCATCGGGCTCAGCACCGCGGTGGAATACGGCCTGAAAGGCATCTACGAAGTGACCGTCGGGCGTCTCGCCGAGCAAGCTGCACCGGCCGGCGGCACCGCCGAGGATCGATATGCGGCCCAGGTGGCCGACGACTACGCGCGGCTGATCAATCAAAAGGGGTGGTACGAGTTCTCCTTCGGGCATGCGCTGGTGCACCTGTGGACGGACGTGCCCTGGATCGGCCCCGGGTTCTTGCGAAAGTGGGAGCGCCGCTTCGCGCTGTCGGCGGAGTATGGCGTGAAGGCGATCTATGCCACCGTCATCGGCCTCGGCACCGCCACGGCCTACAGCGCCGACGAGATGCAGCGCTACCTCGTGGTCGCCGGCTGGGCCGATTCGCTGGCGTCCGCGCAGCCTGATGGGTTGCGGCGGGTGGCCTGGCTGGATCGGCACTACGCCCTGCTGGCGGTGCCCCGCTACGCCCCGTTCCGCGACGCGCTGTTGGCCCTGGCGGGCCAGTCAGGGCACGTCCGGGTGGCCGAGCTGTGCGGCAACCGTGTGGTGACGCTGACGGGGACCGCGCCCGAGGCCTGGCACCCGCCGGCCCGCAGCCGCGTCGTAGCGGCGTACACGGCGCCCGCCGAGACCGCACGCATCCGGGTGCTGCTGGCCGTGGACGCCCGCGATCTACTCACCGTGCTGGCGGAGCTGGAGGCCGCCGGGCAGCTCCGGGTGGACCACATCTACGACTACTGAGGCCGCTGTTTCAGGCATTCGGCGATCGCGGCCTGCCACTCCGGCCCCTGACCGCCGTCGTGGTCGCCGAGCGCCCGCACATGTTCGTTCGCGTCCGGGGAAAGCGCCGTGCGCTCGTAGCTGACCGTCACGTCGGTCGTGGCGGAGTCGCGCGCCGTGACCTGGATGTCGATCAGGGTCGCCACGGCATCGGGAATGACATACACGTATTGAACCCGCCCCGTGGCCGGATCGAACGCGCTATTGACCCAGACGCTCCGGGTCTGGCCATGCGCGATCGTGAAGACCATGCCCAGGCTGTCGCGCGGCGGATCGGGATAGAGAAACGCCGGCGCCCACCCGGACGCCCAGCGCCGCTCCTTGTCGGCCCCGAACAGGGGGAAAACCGTGGCGACCGCCGCGTGCACCGTGAAGGAGAACTGGTTGCGCACGTGGACGGCCGGATCCGAGCGGTGGGCCGTCGCGGCGACGACGGCTCCTCCAGCGACGAGCAGCAGCGTAAGCTTCACAGCGGGACCCCGTGGACGATGGATGGTACCAAGGTACATTGGTACCAAGTTCCTTCGACGACGCGTCGCTGCAGCGCATCCGCGACTTGAAACGGCTCTATCACCTCGACCTCGGCGCCGCGGCGAGCCACCAGCTCGCCGAGACGACGCCGGCACGGCGGCCCCGAAGCGGGCGCAGAAGGGTCACCGACACGTGACGATCGTGCCGACGAAGCTGGGGGTGCTCACCGCCCGGCTCGCCTACGTGGTCCTCCTCGCGGCCGCGACCCTCGCCCCGTTTCACTTCGCCTACCCGTCGGCGGGCCTGGGGTGGGGTCTGGCCAACGCGTTCACGTTCCGCTACTCGGCGGCGACCGCCGTGGACGCCGTCCAGAACGTGTTGCTGTTCGCCGGGTGGGGCGCCCTGTGGGTCACCACGAGCCGGCCCCTTCCCCTGGCGTCGTCGATCCGCATTCCGGCGCTCACCGGCGCCGCCATGAGCGTCCTGGCGGAGGCGCTCCAGCTCTTTCTGCCCGACCGCCGCTGCAGCGTACTGGACGTCATGACCAACACCGCCGGCGCGGCGCTGGGCGCCGCCTCGATCGCGATCGCGGTACAGACGGCGCGCGCGATGCGGACCCAGAGGTCCTACGTCGGCCTGCCGGCGGCCGGGTTCGCCATCGCCTACCTGTGCGCCGCCGCGGCCGAAGCCGCGCTCCCGCTGCAGAGCGCCGCGGTCCTCGCAGCGCGCGGCGGCAGCCAGCTCCACCGGATGCACACCACCGTCTCACGGCTCGATTGGAGCTCGCTGTGGCACATCCCGCCGGCGGACGTGGTCATCTTCTTTCCGCTGGGCGTCTTCGGGGTGATGGCGCTGGTCGAGATGGGCGAGCGGCACTGGTCCGCGGTGCGGCGGGTGTGCGCCTGGGGCACGGTGGGGGCCATCCTGATCGAGATGACGCATGGTCCGCTCGGCCAGCCGATTCAGCTGGGGACGGCGCTGGCGCACATCCTCGGCATCGCGCTCGGCGCCGCCGCCTGCGGCGCCTGGCTGCCGAGCTTTTCCCGCCTCGTGCGCGGGCGCGGTCGGCCCGCCGTCCTGCTACTGGCCTACGCCCTGCTGATCGCCTTCTGGGCCTGGCGGCCGTTCGTGATCGAAACCGACCCGGCGACGATTCACCAACAGTTCGCGCTGGAGCGCCTCATCCCGCTCCAGGGGCTCGCGAGCCGCAGCGACATCTCGAGCGTGGCGGAAATCCTGAAGCCGTTCTTCTTATTCTTTCCACTCGGGGCGCTGCTCACGGTCTGGCCGCTGACGCGGCGCGGCCTCCTGGCCTTTTGCTTCCCGGCCTTCTACCTCTCGATCGTCACGGAGGTCGCCCAGGGGTTCATTGTCGGCCGGTTCTTCGACGGGACCGATCTGGTGATTCAGTGCGCCGCGGCGGCCATCGGATGGTCAGTCGCGCGACAGGCGGGGTATCAGCCCTACGGCGCGATTCTGGACCGGTGAGCGGTACCCCGAACGCGCGACGTCTCATCACGGGTTTGGAGCACTTATGAACGCCGCTCACGGCCCATAGCCCGACCGGGGAACCCGCCGACACAACGGCCAGCGCCGCATGGCGCTGGCCGATGCCCTGGCCCGGATTCGAACCGGGACGCCTTGCGGCACTGCCCCCTCAAGACAGCGTGTCTACCAGTTTCACCACCAGGGCGGGCTGGATAAGCTAGAAACCGGTGCGCCCGGGGTCAAGCGAGGTCCGGCG